>JANLGX010000037.1 GCA_024654005.1 Gemmatimonadaceae bacterium
CCGCTTCGCGCCGGAACCGCTCGCGCATCTCCGGGTCCCGCGCCAGATGCGGGTGCAGCATCTTGACCACCACCGGCCGGTCGAGCGCGAGGTGAATCCCGTAGTACACGTTCGCCATGCCGCCACCGCCGAGGCGGTGCGTGATGGCATACCGCCCGCCCGTCACTCGCCTGAGGGTGGAGATCTCCGGATCCGGCGGCGCGTCGGCGCGGCGCGGGACCGGGGGAAGCAGCTCGCTGCACTGGGTGCAGCGCGCGGCCTCGCTCCGGTTCCAGTGCCCGCACGATGGACAGAACATCAGCTGGTAAACAGCATCTTCACGAAGTCGTACGGCGGCCACGGTCCTGTCATGCCGAGCTCCAGGCTGGGGTGGCGCTTGCCCTCGGCCGCGACGCCCGCCTCGAACGCGGACCAGCGGTCCCGCTCTATCAGGAAGGACGCGAGCCCGACCACTTTCTGGTCGCCGGGTGTCGAGTCCAGGATGGACAGCGCCGAAGCATGGCCTCGGAGCGTGCGCATTATCTCGGTCGCCACCAGGTGCCACTCCCGGACCGTCTCGTCGTTCTCCGGCTCTTCCCGCAGCCGCACCGTCACGCGCGCCGCGCTGCTCCCGTCCACGAGGGCGAGCGCGTCGCTCAGCGTCACGTAATGCAGCTCGAGCCAGCGGCCGAGCGCCGAGCGGGAGCGGAAGATCGTTCCGGGCGGAGCGGGTAGTATGGGCCCGTACCGGAAAGCCTCCTCGACCGTCTGGGCGTACGCCTGGATTCGCTCGTCGGTCAGCGTCGGGCGCTGGTATGCCGCGGGCGCCACGACCGCCGCGATCGCGCGAAACGGCACGAGCGAAGTGTCGGGTGCCGGCGAGCGGGCGCCGGGATCGGCGGCGATTATGCCGAAGAGCTGCAGCGCGCCTACAGGATTCTGCGCCATCTCAATCCGAGCAGAAGCAGCGCACCGAGCGCGAGCTGGACCCCGAGCAGCGTCCAGAACCCGTGCGCCTCGTTCGCGAACGGAACGATCACGTTCATCCCCCACATGCCGCTCACCACGACGAACGGTACGCTGATCGTCGCGACGATGCTCAGCGTCTTCGTGATGTTCCCGAGACGATTGGAGATCTGCATCAGGTAACTCTCGAGTGTGTTGCTCAGGAGCTCGCGGTACGTCTCGAGCCCGTCGTTGATCCGGAGCACCTTGTCGTAGCTGTCGCGGAAGTACCGCTGGGCGTCGGTGCTAAGAAAGGCGTTCGGCCGGTTGGCGAGGGTGGTGAATACGTCGCGCTCGGGAGCCAGATGCCGGCGGAGGGTGAGCACCAGCCGCTTGATGCTGAAGATGTCGCGCAGAGTCGCCTGGTCGTAGTGGGCGAACACCCGCTCCTCGAGATCGTCGAGAAACTCCTCGATGCGGTCGAGTATCGGGAAAAACTCGTCGACCGCCTCGTTGAGGACGAGATGGAGCAGTCGCGCGGGGCCGCCGGCGAGCAGGTGCGGCTTCGCGGCGGCCGCGGCGAGCATCTCGTCGAGCGCGGAGGTGTTCCCGCACCTCGCCGTGACCAGAAAGTTTCCGCCGAGGAAGCAGGCGAGATTCACGGTCTCGAGGTCATAGGGGTCGTCCTCGGTCTGCTCCTGAAAGCCCACAGTTCGGACGATCACGAAGAGATAGTCGTCGAACTCCTCGACCTTGACCCGCGTCTCGGGATTCCTCGCTTCTTCGATCGAGACCGGGTGAAAGTTGAACAGGTCGGAGAGCAGCGCGGTCTCGCCCGGATCGGTCGCGTCCAGGTCCACCCACATCGTGCGGGTGCCGGACGCGAGCGCCGCGCGAATCTCGTCGGCGGAGCGAAGCTGAGCGGATTTGCCCGAAGCATCCAGGTAAACGGCGCGCGGCAACGGCGCCGGCGCCGCGGCGGCGGTCTCGGGCGTTACTTCCGGCTCCAATCTGGTTGCTGTCTCCATGGAGAGCTAAGTGTACTGCTTCGTGTCGGCGCGCGGCCAGTACGACGTGGGCCTGCCTACGCGGCGAGCGCCTTGAGATGCTCCACCGCGGCGGTGGCCACGCGGTCGGGCGCGTACCCCCCTTCCAGCGCGCTCACGACGCGCCCGCCGCACCAGTCCTCCGCGCGCGCCACGAGCCACGTCGTCAGCTCGGCGAGATGCTCCGGCTCGAGGGTAAAGCCGCCGAGCGGATCGCCCGCGAGACAATCGAACCCCGCCGACACCAGGACCAGGTCGGGAGTGAAGCCGCGAGTGGCCGCGTCGGCCGCGGTCCGGAGCGCGTCCATGTACGTCTCGGGCGCCAGCCCGCCGGCCATCGGCACGTTCCATACGTTGCCGTGCGGACCGCGATCGCTCGCGGGACCGGTGCCCGGATACCAGGGCCACTGGTGCATGGAGACGAAGTGTATTCCGGCATCGCTCTCCACCAGAGCCTGCGTGCCGTTGCCGTGGTGCACGTCCCAATCGACGATCAGCACGCGGTCGAGCCCGTGCCTCGAGCGCGCGTACCTGGCTGCGACGGCGACTGATCCGAAGATGCAGAACCCCATCGCGCGGTCGGCGACGGCATGGTGTCCCGGCGGCCGCACCGCGCAGAACGAGCGGGGCGTCGCGCCGGTGAGCGCGAGATCGACCCCCGTGAGGACCGAGCCGGTGGCCGCGCGGGCGGCGTCCCAGGACCCTTCGCTGACCACCGTGTCGGCGTCGAAGCGCCCGCCTCCCGCCGCGCTCATGCGCTCGACGGTGTCGATGTACGCGGTGTCGTGCGCCAGGGCGAGCTCGTCGCGCCCGGCGTGACGCCCTTCGATGTGCTCGACTCCGTGGAACAGCTCCGGCTCGGAGCGGAGCGCTCGGGTGATCGCGCGCAGCCGGCCGGTGTGCTCCGGGTGGCTCCACCCGGTATCGTGCCGCCCGCAGTCGGAGTGCGAGACGAAGGCGGCCCTGACCGGCGTCAGCTGCGTACCGGTCGTCGTCTCCGGTGGGTCAGGAGAAACGTCGAGCCGTCGCGCGCGCCGGCGTCGGCGAGCGATGCGTTCTCGTCGAAGATCTCGATACCGCGAAGCTTGATGACGAAATCGTCGTGCGATCTAGCCCTGGGGTAGAGCGCCGCCAGCGCGTGCACCTTGACCGCGAGCACCGGCTCGTCCGGCGAGGCGTCGACGCGGGCGACGTCCCACACCTCCGGCATTTCCACGCGCAGGTGGAGCGTCCCCCGTTCGCTCTCATCGCCGGCCGCTGGAAGCACGCTCACGCCCGGCCTGCTCCGGAGCTGGACCACGAATGGAGCCGTCATGGATGAGCCACCTGTGCCGCCACGTCCGCACCAGCCGGCTCCCGCGCCGCGGCCGGCGGCAGCGTCGCGAAAAATCGCGCAACCTGCTGATCAAACAGATACGACGAGCCGGTCACGCGCGTGCCCGCTGCGTCCCCCGCGACGCCGATCACGATCTCCTCGCCGCCCTGACCGCGCAGCGTGATGTGCCGCTCGCTCTCCTGCTCGAGAAACGCGGAATAGATGCTGTTGCGGCGGGAGAAGAAATCCTTCGCGGCAGCGAGCGTGGCCGCGGGCGCGAGCGAGGTCCGGTACTCCTGAATCGATCTGTCGCGTTGTCGGGAAGGCATCATCGAGGGATCTGAGAGTTCAATCGATCGGACCGGAATTTAGCACGTGGCAAGGCGCCGTCAGGCGGCCCCCCTCAGCCGGCGGGACACTGTCTCGCCGATCAGCGCGGCGAGCAGCACGCCGAACAGAAGCCAGGCAGGCGGCAGGCGCGAGCCGGGCGCCGCCGATCCCCGCGTGCGGTCCGACGGCGGCCCGAGGATAGCGGTCAGCGCCGCGACGGGAGCAGGATCGCCGACGCCGAGCGAATCCCCCGGGGTGACCGGCGGAGCGTACGCGACCGCGCTCACGAGCGCCGTCCACCACTCGCGATGCGCCGCCGGCGCATCGTCGGCGCGCCGCATTCGCCACTTCCAGGTCTCGTCGTACCCGCTCGCGATTATGCGGCCCGTCCCCGACCGGCGGGCGGCGACGAGCGGTTGATCCGCCCGCGACTCCAAAACGACCGCGTCGCTCTTCACGCCCCCGAGCACGAGGCCCGATCGCGGCTCCGCGACGCGCCGCGCGCCGGCACTCGCGGGAGTGATCCGTGCGAACGCGGGCAGGCGCGTCGCGGCTCCGGCCAGCACCGCTCCGCCACCCGCGGCGAGGTACCGCACGATCGCGCCCGCGCTCTGCGCGGCCGCGCCGTCGAGCGCGATGACGGCCGAGTACCGCGCGGTGTCCAAAGACATGTCCGCGCCCTGCCTGGTCTCCACTCCCGGCGCGACACGGATGCGCGCGTCGACCGTCCAGCCCGCCTCCTCCAGCGCGGCGATCGCGAACTTGGATTCCCATCCGGCCGAGCCGAGCAGCAGCAGCCGCCGCACTCGCAGCGGAGCGACGGGCGGCGCGGTGGCGCGCACTCCTGGAGCCGCCGCCGACAACGTCCCGCTGGCGGTTCGGAGCAGTCTGGCCGCGGGCGCCTCGCCGGCGCGGATCGTATCGATCGCGCCGAGAGCGTCCGATAGAACGACGCCGACCGTGTCCGAGCCGCCGACCACGACCCGGATGCGGCCTTCCGGCTCGGGCACCATCGCGGCCGCGATGGCGACAGGGCTGAGCTCGCGCGCGTTCCACGTCACGCTCGTCCCCGCCGCGCGGATCGCCCCCAGCCAGTCGCGGTGCACCCGATCGGGCACGCTGTCGAAGTCGAGCGAGAGCGCCGCGAAGGGCTCGCGCGTCGCGTCGGCGAGCGCACGACTCAGGGCGCCGCGCGTCGTGACCGTTGCTTCCGGCGACTCCGGAGGCCGCGCCGTCCTCCAGAGCAGGAGCGCCAGCGCCGTCAGCACCGCGGCGCGCAGCGCCCACTCAGCTCGTGAGCGCATAGACGATGATGTTGACACCGAGCTTCGTGTTGTCGACGGAGCTGAACCTCTTGTTGTCCGGATGGTAGCTCCACTCCGAGCTGTAGTCCTTGTTGCTGTACAGCACCACTATCCGCCCGTCGCGCACGACCGCGCTGAGGTGTGGATGCACGAGATTGTCCCCCCAGCCGTTCAGCTCGTGGCTGGTCGTCGGCGGGCCGTCGTCGAACTCGAAGAACGCGGAATAAAGCCGGTGCGTGTTGGGCAGCTGCCGCAGCGGCGACCATGTCCGCGCGATCTCCTCGGTGGCCGTCCTGTGGAAGATCCCCCCGACGTCGTGGTTGTGGTCGTCGATGAAGATCATTCCGCCCCGGCCGGTGAACGCACGGACGTTCGCGCGCTCCGCCTCCGTCAGCCGAAACGGCAAGTGGCCGGTGAGGTACACGAGCGGATGCTCGAACAGCCGCGGCGAGTCGAGTGGCACGGTCACTCCCGTGGACGCGACGTCGATGGAGGTGTACCGCGCGACCGAATCGATCAGGTTGGGCGCGACGAGCGGCGCGCTCTCCCAGTCGCCCGATGCGTACTGCCCGGTGCAGAACACGAACTGGCTCACCACCGGCTCCAGCTCGCGCCGTCCCGCGCGGCGGCGTCGGCCCGGTCCAGCTTGCTTCTCGCCGCGGCCAGAGCGGCGCGCGGATCCCGGCCGCGGCGAAGCGCGTCGATGAGCGGCTCGAGCGCCGCCGCGAGCTCGGGCAGCTCGGCCAGCGCGCGCACGCGAACGAGCGACAGCTCATTGGCGGAGGCGACCGGATCGCGGATGGCCGCCGCGCGGGCAAAGTCCCGCGCGATCTCCCGGCGCGCCGTCTCCGCGGCGCGCGGGCTCCGCGCAGCCGAAGCGCCCGTCTCCTTCCCCTGCAGCCGCACGCGGGGAACGTCCACCACCACACGCGCCGCTCCACTACGCAGGTAATACCGGTTCGCGAGGCGGGCTCTGTCCAGCGCCGTCGCCGCCGCGCGCATGAACGGGAGCGCCGCGGCGGCGTCCGCAATCTGCAGCTCCCGGGACGCGCTCCACATCTCCTCGTACGCGGTCTTGAGATGCGGATTCACCGGTGCCCCGCCCTCCTCGGCGTCCTCCGGCTCGCCTGCCGCCTCCACGTCTCCTTCCGCGTGCGTGTGCGCCGGATAGACGATGTCGTGCACGCGCTCGCGCAGCCGGATCTGATCCGTGGCGATGCCGCGCACGCGCGTGAGAACGGAGTCGCGCGCCAGCGACGGCTGCTCGCGCAGCAGCGCTTCGGCGCGGAGTATCAGCATGCGCTGGCTGACGACGGTGCTCTCGGGGATTATCGGCGCGCCGGCTTCCACCGCGAGCGAGTCGTACTCGTCGCGCCGCGCGACGCGGTAGGTGCGCGTGTCGGACACGCCGACGCCCGGGCCGGATACGGTATTCGCGTCGCGCGCCACCGCGCGGATGGAGAGGAGATCGCCCGGACCCAACTTCAACGAAGCGAGGTCTATCGTCGTCGAGAGATCGCCACGAGCGGCGCCGCGGAACTCCCGCCTGCCGACCACCGCAGTGCGCGCCGTGAACGTCTCCTCCGCGCCCGAGCTGAGCATGTACTCGATGTGCCCGCTGGCGATGCCAACGTCCTCTTCGATGCTGGCGGCCACGCGCACGACGCCGCCAACGCGCTGCATGATCGTGTCCCGCGCGGGCGACGTGAGCCGCACCCGCGGCGCCGCGTCCGCCCGCGGCTCGAGCACGATGACCCGGCGCCGCTCCCCGTGCCGGAGCGTGAGCGCCACCGGCCGCGCCGGCATGGTCAGCGCGACGGTCCACCGGCGTCCTTTCCTGACAGGCAACCTCGCGTCGCCGAAAAACACGGCGACACCGGAGCCGCGACCGCTTACGGTGATACCGCTCCCGCGGAGCGCGGCGATGGACGACGGATCGTCCACGCTGGTCGCGCGCAGCCGCGAGTACGCGGGCGGAGTGATCGTCGCGCGAAAGCCCACGAGCGGATCGTCGGGCGCGGCGGCGGCGCGCAGCGAGCTGGTGGTCGTGCGCCCCGCGAGCATGTCGCGAGCTCCTTCCGTACCCGCGAGCGCCCACGCCGCGGCGCCGCTGAGGACCACTGCCGCGCCGGCGACGAGCAGCATCGTCGCCACCGGACGGCGCACGACCTTCGCTGGATCGAACTCCGCGGCGCGCTCGAGCGCGGGCGATTCCGCCAGCGTCGGGTCGCTCGCGGTCACCAGGGCGAACGCGAGCGACGGCTGGTGCTCCTCGACCCAGAGAGCCACGCGCTCCAACGAGCGCCCCGGCCACGCGCGATACACGATCGCGCCCGCCGCGACCAGCGCCGCCACGCCCGGCAGGAGCGAGAAGCCACCGGGCAGCCCACTCCCCGTCACGCGCGCGGCGAGCACGAGAGCCGCACCCACCGCCAGCACGGCAGCGACGGCCCATGCGGCGGCCGCGATCGCCACCGCCGTCGCGAGATACGCTCGGGTGCGTGACACCCGCTGTCGCGCGGTCACGGGTGTCCCTCCCTCACGCGACCTTCCTCGCCGCCGCAACGGCAGCTTCGCCGCGCGGACCAGCCACCGCGCCGGCAGCGCGCCGCCGCCGGACGAGCAGCTCGAGCAGCGCGCACGCGAGCGAAGCCAGCAAAAGCCACTTCACCGCGGGGGACGTCTCCGCCGGCGGCTTAGCGAACGAGCTCGACGGCGCGAGCCCGCCGGAGCCGGCGAGCATCGCCATGGTACTCCCCGTAACCGGCTCGTACGCCGGCGCTCCGCCGCAGGGCTGCGCGAGCTCGCGCAGCAGCGCGTGAAAGTCCGGCCGTAGCACAAAGTCGCCGGCCGCGCTCACGGGGATCGCGACCGACCGGACGCAACCGCCGCCGAGCACGGCTTCCGCCGCGGCGACGTCGCCGTCGATCCACCAGGCGACGGGCTTTCTGCCGATGGCGGGAACGAACTGCCAGCGACGCTGGAACGGCGCGATGATGGCCGGCCCCCGCGCGACCACGCCGCCGGCGGGAGCGCTCTCAGCGCGCGTGATGAATCCCCCCGGCGCGGCGCTCACCGGCCAGTGCAGCAACACCCGCCCCGGCTGCGCGGTCGTCCACTGCGAATCAGCCGCGACGGGAGCGCCACGGACGATGCGCACGTCGGCGCGCGCCAACGGCTTTGCGACCGCGAGCGCGACGGCGAGCGGATCGGCAGGATCGCCGGTGATTGTGGGACGGCGCAGGCTGTCCGGCGTCGGAGTCGCGACACGCACGAGCCGCGCTCGTCCCGGCCACTCGCGCCGCACCCGCGCCGTCGCGGCGTCGATCTCCTCGGCCGCGACCGGCGAGACGATCACGAGCTCCACCGAGTCGGCGCCGCCGCGGAGCCGCGACGCCGCGCGCGCGGCCGCGACGAGTCCCGCGGAGAGCGAGCCGCGCTCGGCGGCGGCGCCGTAGTCGATCACGACGTCACCGTCCACGCGGATGGCGGAGACGCTGTCGCGCGTCTCCGTGGAGTCCGCGACCGCCCGCGACCGGTCCACCAGAATCACCTTCGCGGTCCCGCCGGCGCGCTGCCGGAGAAATGGTCCGGCGAGCGCGAGACCCGCGAGCAGGACGCACAGCACGCGCAGCGCGAGCGGCGCGAGATCGGAAGGCCGGCGCGCCCAACCGGTGGTCAGCACGGGGGCATCGGGCACGAACCGCGCGGTGGGCAGCAGCATCGCGCGCGGCTGCCGGCGAACGATGAAGTGCGCCGCCACCAGCGCGGCCGCGGCCGCGAGCGCGGCGAGCAGATACCAGGGCGCGAAGAAGCTCAGCATGCGGCGATCACCGCGGCCGCGCCACGATCCGGCGGAGATCGGGGAGCAGCGCGCTCCCCGTCACCGATTCGTGATAGGACACGCCCGCCGCACGCCAGCCCGCCGCGACAGCCGCGCGCCATTCCGCGAACCGGCCGGCATACTCCGCGTACGACGAATCGGAGAGCGTGCGCCGGAGGGCCGCGTCCTCGGGATCTTCCACGAGAGCGAGCCGCGGCGGATCCAGCTCGTCCGCGCCGACCACGTGCACCGCGTTCAGCTCAAGCTCGAGCGCCCGCTCCGCGCGCGCGACCTCGAGAGTCTCCTCGAGGTCGCCCAGCATGTCCGATATCACGACCACGCGTTGCGCCAGGCGCGCGGCCGCGGCGAGCGCGTCGGCGATCCGCACAGTGCCGGCGGGCTCCGTCGACGCGAGCGTGCGCGCTATCTCCGGGATGACTCCTGAGCGACTGCGCGGCGGGAACGTTCTGGTGCCGGAGCCGGCCACGACCACCACGCCCACGGGATCGCCGGCGTTGTGCGCGATCGACGCGAGGCCGGTCGCGATCCTGCACGCGCGCGCGTACTTGTCGTTGGTCCCGGCGGGGAACGCCATCGACGCGCTCGCGTCCACGACGAAAGCGGTCGGCAGCACCGCGTGGTCGTGCGACAGCCGGATGTATGCGCGGTCCGTCCGCGCGAACACCTTCCAGTCGATCCTCTGCGGCGGGTCGCCCTGCCGGTACGGGCGGTACTCGGTGAACTCGGCCGATGTGCCGTGGCGATGCGACAGATGCCGGCCCGGGAGCGCCGCCGACACCGCGGTCCGCGCGGGCCAGCGCAGCGGGCGCACCTGATCCAGAATCTCGCCGTAGGAGAAAACCTCGGCTGCCGGCACGGCTATATCCGGATGTCGCTCTTCGGCGGCTCGACGGTGCGCAGCAGGTCGTCGATGATGCTCTCGGCGGTCACGCCCTCCGCTTCCGCGGCGAAGTTGGTCAGGATCCGGTGGCGAAGGACGGGATGAGCCACGCGCCTCACGTCCGCGGGCGACACTGCCACGCGTCCCGCCAGCAGCGCGTGCGCCTTCGCGCCCAGCACGAGCGCCTGGCCCGCGCGCGGTCCGGCGCCCCAGCGCACGTATTTTCCGACGAGCGAATCGGCGAGCGCGTTGCCCGGACGCGTCGCGCGCGCCAGCGCCGCGGCGTACCTGAGCAGCGGCTCGCTCGCCGGAATGTCGCGCACGAGCCGCTGCAGCTCGACCAGCTCGTCACCCGTCAGCACGGCCGCCGGCGTCTCGCCCAGAGCGCCGGTCGTCGCCTTGAGAATCGAAAGCTCCACCGCTTCGTCGGGGTAGCCGACACGGATGTCGAACAGAAAGCGATCGAGCTGCGCCTCGGGGAGCGGATACGTGCCTTCCTGCTCGATCGGGTTCTGCGTGGCGAGGACGAAGAACGGCTCCGGCAGCGGCATGGTCACCCCGCCGGCGGTCACGTGATGCTCCTGCATGGCCTCGAGCAGCGCGGCCTGCGTGCGCGGCGGCGCGCGGTTGATCTCGTCGGCAAGCACGATGTTCGCGAACACGGGCCCGCGCGCGAAGCGGAACGCGCGCGCGTGCGTCGCCGGATCTTCCTCCATCAGCTCGGTGCCGGTGATGTCCGACGGGACGAGATCGGGCGTGAACTGGATCCGCCTGAAGTCGAGATGCATCGCGCGCGCGATGGACCGGATCATCAGCGTCTTCGCGAGACCGGGAACGCCGACCAGCAGCGCGTGCCCGCCCGCCAGCACCGCCATGAGGATCTCGTCGAGCACTTCCTCCTGCCCCACGATGCTCTTGCCGACTTCGGCGCGGAGCGCGGCGATCCCGCCCAGGAGCTTCTCCCGGCGCGTGTCGTCGGCCGTCCGGGCGGACGCGGATGTCGTCATGACTCGATGGGAGCGGGCGCGGGCCGCGCCAGCCGCTCGCGATCGGCTTCGGCGTCAGCGAGCGCGGCCTCGGCGCGTCGCAGCGTCTCCGACAGGTGAGTCTTCTCGGCGGCGGCGGCTATCTGATCCGCGGCGATGTTCATCAGGTCGAGCGCCTCCTCGGCGATGCGGGACCGGTCGTCGAAGTAAAACGTAAGCACGCCAAGCACGTTCGTATTGGCCACGAGCGGGAGCGCGACTATCGCGCGAAAGCCGAGCTCGGTCGCTACCTCCTGCCAATCCTCCAGATCCGGATCGGCGAAGATGTCTTCGACGCGCACCACGCGGCGCTCGCTGGCAGCCTGTCCGCTCGGCCCGAACGGCATCCTGACGCGAACCTCGCCGAGCACCGGCCGGAAGCGCTCAGGCCAGTTGTACGCGGCGGCGAGTCGCATGACCTCGGACGCCCCGTCCACCAGGTAGATCGAGGCGAAGCTCGCGTCCACCGCCGGGCTCACGCGCTCGAGCGCGAACTGGAACAGCTCGCCTGAATCGGTCGCGTTGAGCGACGCGTGCAGGATGTCGCGAACGATCACGAGGCTCTTTTGCGCGCGCCCGCCGGCGCCGATGGTCAACCCGCAAGCCCCCGCTCGATCGCGCGCACGAGCGGATCGAACGACAGCGCCTCGCCCGACGCGCGCAGTGCGAGCTCCGGCGCGGTCTCGCGCTGGCCCTCGGCGAAGAGATTCTCGACCATCCAGGGCCCGGCGGCGGGATTGCGGAACCAGTCTTCGTCGAACCTCGTCACGAGGGACTTGGCGAGAATCGACTGCAGCTGCCATGCGCGCAGGTAGCGTGACGAATAGAAGCGGGGGTCGAGGTCGATGAACGCGTCGGCGCTCCGGTATCTGAAACCCGTAGCCCCGGAAAGGGTTTCCACGTACACATCCGGAAGAACGTCCCAGGACGTCTTTCCGCTGTATACCTCGAGCTCGTACAGGAGCTTGGCGCAGTACCGCCGGAGGAAGTGCAGCTCCTCGAACGCCGCCATCCGGAGAAATTCGCCGACGTCGGTCTTTCCCAGCCCGGTGTAGCGCAGCAGCCAGCCGCGGTCCTGCATGAGGTGGTCGAACAGCATCGCGTAGCCTTCGGTCACGGAGTTGTCGCCCAGCCACCGGTACTCGAACGGATAGTGCGCGTCGGCGTAACCGAAGTGCAGCGCGTGCCCCAGCTCATGCAGCAGCGTCGTGTAGTCGGTGACCCCGCCGTGCGGCCGGAGCACCAGATAAACCTCTTCGGGCACGCGCACGGGGGCGCAGAAGGCGCGCGCGTCCTTCCCCTCACGCTCGGCCAGATCGAACGTGATCCTGCCGCCGGCGAACGGATCGATCGCGAGCTCCGACGCGTGCCGCCGGATGGACGGCTCCAGATCAGACGCGGGAAACGCGCCGTCGAATTCCTTGCCGCGAAACAGCGCCAGCGCGTCCGCGCGCGTCGCTTCGCCGGGAGTGATCCGCAGATTGCGCCGGAGAAAGAAAGGCAGCGTGTCGTCCCACATCGCCCTGGTATCGGCGATGAACGCGGAGCATTGGGATCCGAGATCGCGCAGGGAGAATCCGGTGAGCGTCTCGAACGTCGGGATGTACCCGTCCGCCAGCTCCAGCTCCTCGATGTACGCCTTCTCGCGCTGAATGCGCTCCAGCCGGAGCGGGCCGTGCTCCGCGGCCGCCGCCAGCGCGCGCGCTTCGTCGATCGCGAGACGCTCGCTCCGGTGCTTCGCGTTCGCGATCTCGATCGCCGCGCGCTGGTACGGGATGCAGCGCGCTCCGGCCACGTCGATCACGGCGGAGCTCTCCCACGCCACTTCCCGCTCGTCCAGCTCCACGACCGCGCGCGCCGCCTGCGACTCGATCTGCCACTCCAGCAGATAGCCCGCGGACCGGCGCTCTTCCGACGACTCCGGCGCGGAGCGAAACAGGTCGAGCGTCAGCTCCAGCGCGTCCCGCCCGAGCACGGCGGCGTGCCGGTCGTAGATCGGCTGGAGTTCCGCCGTCGGCTTGTGCCCCGCGTGCGCGAGATACCCTTCCCTGGAAATCTCTTCGGTGAACGCCTGACCCTCCCGGCGTAGCCGCTCGAGGGTGAGCGCTGTCACCTCGCGATCTTTTCGCTGATGTACTCGCGCACCCGCTCGGCGGGGAGCCGGATCTGCCCGAGGGTGTCGCGGTCGCGGATCGTCACCGTTCCCTCCGCGAGCGAGTCGCCGTCGATCGTGACGCAGAACGGCGTGCCGACCTCGTCCTGCCGCCTGTACCGCCGCCCGATCGCGCCGCTGTCGTCGTAGAAAACCGGGAACGAGGCGCGCAGCTCGGCGGCCAGCTTCTGCGCCATCTCCGGCATCCCGTCCTTCTTCACCAGCGGAAACACGCCCGCCTTGATCGGCGCCACGAGCGGAGAGAGCGCGAGCAGGGTCCGCCCTTCCTCTTCACCCGCCACGCTCTCCTCGCGATACGCGTTGGTGAGGACCGCGAGAGTAGTTCTGTCCGCGCCGACCGACGTCTCGATGACCCATGGCACGAACCGCCGGTTGTTGGGCTGGTCGAAGTACTCGAGCTTCTTGCCGGAGAAAGTCTGATGCTGCGTCAGGTCGAAATCACCGCGGTTGTGAATCCCCTCGATCTCCTGCGGCCCGAGCGTGCCGCCGAAGTCGAACTGAATGTCGAACGCGGCCTTGGCGTAGTGCGCGAGCTCGGCCCCGGTGTGCTCGTGGAAGCTGAGGCGCTTCTCGTCCAGCCCGAGCGACGCGTGCCAGCTCATGCGCTCGGCTTTCCAGTAGTCGAACCACTTCGGCGCGTCTTCCGGCTCCACGAAGAACTGCATCTCCATCTGCTCGAACTCGCGCGTGCGGAAGATGAAGTTCCCCGGCGTGATCTCGTTGCGGAACGCCTTGCCGATCTGCGCGATCCCGAACGGCACCTTCTGCCGCGTGGACTGCTGCACGTTGAGGAAGTTGACGTAAATCCCCTGCGCCGTCTCCGGCCGCAGATACGCCACCGACGCGCTGTCCTCGACCGGCCCCATGAACGTCTTGAACATGAGGTTGAACTGGCGGGGCTCGCTCAGCGTGCCCTTCATGCCGCACGCCGGGCACTGTGCGGCGGGCGAGCCGGGGGTGCCCTTGATCCTGGGATCGTCGGCGCGAAAGCGCTTCTTGCAGTTCTTGCAGTCGACCAGCGGATCCACGAAGCCCGCGACGTGCCCGCTCGCCTCCCACACGCGCGGGTGCATCAGGATCGCGGCGTCGAGGCCCTCGATGTCGTCGCGCGCCCGGACCATCGCGTTCCACCACAGCTCCTTGATGTTGCGCTTGAGCTCGACGCCGAGCGGGCCGTAGTCCCACACGGAGCCCGCCCCGCCGTAGATCTCCGACGACTGGAAGACGAACCCCCGTCTCTTGCACAGTGAAACGAGCTTCTCCATCACGTCGGTCGCCGACTTCGCCGGGGTGCTCACGCTTCGTCCAGTCCTATGATTTGGTCGCGCCGGGTCCCGACGCTCACGTAGGTGATCGGCGCGGTGACGAGCTCCTCGATTCTGTCGAGGTACCGGCGCGCCTGCCTAGGCAGATCGTCGAGCGAGCGCGAATCCGACGTCGGCGTCCGCCACCCTTCGAGCCACTCGTACTGCGGCTCGACCGACTCGAGCGCGGTGAGATCGCCGGGAAATTCCGTGTGCAGCTCTCCGTCCACACCGTAGCCGGTGCACACCGCCAGCTTGTCGAGCGTGTCGAGCACGTCAAGCTTGGTGACCGCGAGGTCGGTGAGGCCGTTGATTCTCACGGCGTAGCGCACGACGACCGAATCGAACCAGCCGCACCGTCGCGGCCGCCCGGTGGTGGCGCCGAACTCGTTGCCGAGCTGCCGCACGCGGTCGCCCAGCTCCCCCGCGAGCTCCGTCGGGAGCGGGCCGTTGCCGACGCGGGTGGTGTACGCCTTGACGACGCCGAGCGCGGCGTCGAGCGCCATGGGCGAGATCCCCGCTCCGATGGCGGCACCGCCCGACGTCGTGCTGCTGGAAGTCACGAACGGATATGTGCCATGATCGATGTCCAGCAGCGAGCCCTGCGCGCCCTCGAGCAGCACCGCGGCGCCGTCCATGATCGCCTCGTGCGCCGCCAGGCCGACGTCGGCCGCGAGCGGGAGGAGTCGCGCGGCGAGGCCGTCGAGCAGCTCCATCGTGGAATCAACGTCCGCGCGCGCCGACGAGCCGAACGCGGCGAGCCGCGCGTTGGCGTGCGCCACTCCCTCCTCGACGAGCGCGCGCAGCTTCCTGCCGTGGCGAAGATCGAGCACCCGCACTCCGCGGCGTCCGACCTTGTCCTCGTAAGCGGGACCGATGCCGCGCCCGGTAGTGCCAATCTCGCGGTTCGCCGCGCTCTGCGAGTCCACGAGCTTGTGGTACGGCAGCACCATGTGCGCGCGATCGCTGACGTGCAGGCGGCCTTCGATTGCGATCCCCTTCGCGATCAGCTCGTCGATCTCGGTGAACAGCGTCTCCGGATCGAGCACCACTCCGTTCCCGACCGCGCACTGCACGCGCGGGTGCAGGATTCCGCTCGGGATCTGGTGCAGGACGAACGTCGTGTCGCCGATGTGCACCGTGTGGCCGGCGTTCGCGCCGCCCTGGTACCGGATGACCCAATCGGCCCGCTCCGCGAGGACGTCCACGAGCTTGCCCTTGCCTTCGTCACCCCACTGCGCGCCGACGACGACGACGGTGCGCCGAACAGAATCGAACATTTCTTAATGACGTTGAGATGGCCGCAGCCGTATTCTAGCACCCGGCAGCGGCGTGGTGGCGCTCGAGGCGCCTCAGGACTCGTCGATCGGTCGGGTCGGTCCTTCCGCGGTGCCCACGAAAACAACCGATTCACCGGTCGTGAGGAGGGATTCCTCATCCGTGGCGGTCTCTGACTCCCGCGGAAGCGTGATCGTAAAGGTCGAGCCCTGGCCGAGCGTGCTGCGCAGGTCGACATGACCGCCCAGCGCCTCCACGAGCTTCCTGGTGATGCTGAGCCCGAGACCGGTCCCGCCGAACTCCCTCGTGCTCGACTGATCCACCTGCCGGAAATCCTCCCAGATCCCCACGAGATGCTCCTCGGCGATCCCGATGCCGGTATCGGCGACCGAGATGCGCACGATGCCGTTCTGCGCTACGGCGGTCACGCCGACGCTGCCGCGGTGGGTGAACTTCACCGCGTTCGACAGGAGATTGAGCATGATCTGCTTGACCTTCGTCCTGTCCGTGCGCATCGGCACGGTCCCGGGATCCATTTTCCAGGAGAAGGCGAGTCCCTTTTTGCGGAAGAGCGGCTCCATCTGCGACGTCACTTCGAGCAGGATGTGCCGCAGGTCCACGTTCTCGAGATGCAGCGGCATGCGGCCGGCCTCGATCTTGGCGAGGTCGAGGATGTCGTTGATCAGGACGAGCAGGTGCTGCGCCGAAGCGTGGATGCGCTGGAGCGCTTCGACCTGGCGGTCGTTGACCTCGCCGTAGATCTTGTCGAGGATCAGCGCCGTGTACCCGATCAGCGCGTTGATCGGCGTGCGCAGCTCGTGTGACATGCTGGCGAGGAACTCCGATTTCAGCCGGTTGCCCTTCTCCAGCTCCTGCGACTGCCATTGCAGCCGCGCGTTCTGCGCGGCCAGATCGGAAGTGGCGGCGCGAATGCGGTCCTCGAGCTGGCTGCTGAACGTCTTGAGCTCGCGATACAGCCGCTCGTTCTCCGCCTGCTCGGTCAGATCGTGCAGCACGGACACGATAGCCATCGGCTCGCCGCGGGCGTTGAAGATCTTGCCCGACACCACTTCCACGGGCAGCTCCACGCCGCTGTCGGGAACGGTGAGGCTCATCTCCTCGCGCCGCGAAGCCTCGGGATGGATCGTGAAATCGGAGATGAACGTGGTGAATTTCGTGTCGTTGGCGCGGACCGACTGCGCGCGCTCGCGCCGCATTCCGGCGGATGACTTGTCGTCGGTGGCATCGAGCGAGAAGAGCGCCTCGGCCTGCCGGTTCATCAGGATGATGTTCGAGCGATCGTCGGTCACGAGAATCGGGTCCGCGACGTTCTCGAGGATCAGGTCCAGGCGGTCGCGCTCGCGCGTGACGTCCTTCTCGGCGACGCGCGCGCGCTGCACCTGCCGCTCCAGCTCTCCGGCCGCGCGACGAAGGTCGGTGACGTCGCGCAGAACGGATACGACCGAGCCCGGCTCGATTCCAGTATCCGGCTCCAGCCGGTGTGTCAGCACCTCGAACAGCAGGTCCGCGCCCTCGTCCGGGTCCACCATGTTGAGCTCGCGCGCGCCCGCCTCGACTGGCGCCCCCATGGCGGTCTTGGCCAGGTGCGAGGTGAATAGGAGGTTGTTGATCTCGACCGCGCGGCGCCGACCCTCGGAATCCCGCTCCTTCATCGAGAGCAGGTGCTCGGCGCGCTTGTTCTGCACGACTATGTCGGCCGTCGAGCTGGTGATGATGATCGGATCGGGCAGCGAGTTGATGAGCGTGCTCAGGAGATCGCGCTGCTGGTCGAGCCGCTCCGCCGACCGGCGATACTCCTCGACGGCGAACATGCGCGACAGCACGGGGCCCGCGAGCGACGCGGCGTGGAACAGCTGCGTGACCATCTCCTCGCCCGGCTGCGCCTCGAGAATGACGACGCCGCACGGCGCGTGACCGGCGCGGCGACGGCGCTCGCGCGGGTCGGACATGTGCACCAAGCACGACTTCAGCTCGAGCGATTCGACCTTGTCGTCGGGAATGAAATCGACCGCGCCCTTGAACTGGGGCTGGGGGAACGGGATCGCGATCCAGCTCCCGAAGGGGATTCCGGACGCGGTCGCATCGGAGGTCGAGCAGGACACGGGACGGAGGCAGAGCGTTGCCACCACCAGCGGGTGGCGGTCGTCGGCGAGCGGAAAGGAGATCGTCGGCTTCTCGCCCGGCGCGAAGCCGACGGAGGCTACCGATTCGAGCTGCTGCTGCTGCGGATCGATCGTCAGCACGCAGCCGCGGCTGGCGCTCGCGACGTCGGCGAACTGCGCGACCAGGAAGGCCGCGGCAGTGGAAAACTCGTTGGCTTCCGAGATGACGGAGAGAAGCTCGGCTAGCCGCTCCCCGCTGAGCTGTTGGCTCTGCGCGACGGCTAAGCCGTCACGCGTTACGCTGCTCAAGCCGGCGTCTCAGCTCGACATTCTCCGCCTGAACTCTCTCGAGCTCGGCCTCACCACCGCTGGACAGCTCACGGGGACGTCCGACCGGCGCCGTGATGCCGATCGCCTCCGAATACTTCAGGTAAGTCTCGATCGAAGCGACCACGATACGCGCTTCCACGGTCACCAGATCGATTCCCACGAGCGATACCCGGACCCACGCGTCGATGACGATACCCTTGTCGAGAACGCGATCGAGGATATCGATCAGGGAACTGCCGCTCGGTGCTCTTTCTACAGCCATCGTTCCGCTCCCCTTGGAGTCGGCGGCTCGCGCCGCGTGCTGTGCTCTCCCGTGACGTCCGCCACCGGAGGTCCGCTACCGCTTCCTCGCCGGCCGCTCGACCGTCATTTCGGACAAACGCTGCTCGATCCGCTCCAGCCGCTCACCCACGTCCGACGGCAGCGCCGCCTGGGCGCGGACTTCCCGCGCCGCCGAAGCCGAGAGCCGCGGGTCCGCGCGCCACCAGTCCAGACCGATCTCCTGTGCCTTGTCGATGGAGCAGATCAGCAGCCGCACATGAATCGTGAGGAGCTCGACATTGGCGAGGTTGATCTTGATGTCGCCAGCGATCACCAGTCCCTTGTCGAGTACGCGGTCGAGAATCTCGACGAGGCCGTGATTGCGTGAGGGAGAAACGAGATCTGGCAAGACGGCTCCGGCTATCGTAGGCGGCCCAACGGGCCCAAATCGACCTGCAGGTCTTCGTCGGCTAGCCCGAAGACTTCCTTCATTTCGTCCATTCGCTTGTGCAAGCGGAGCATCGCTAACCCGAGCCGCTCGACTTCCGCTTCGGTCAGGCCGCCGCCGTCCATCCTGCGGATCGCTTGATGCTCCAACACCTTACGCAACAGTTCAATCAAGGTCAAGACGAGACGCGCAAGCCCATTCTCGGCGGCAGTTGCGTCGGCATCGATCCGCTCCGGGAGATCGGGAGCAAGTTCGCTGAGGGCTACGCCTTCGCCTCCCGCCGCGGTACCTCCCTGCACGGGAGCGACCTTGCCCGCCGGGAGCGCTTCCGCCGGCTCCCGCTCGCGCGCCCGACGGCCGGGCGTGAGGTCCGGCGGCCCAAGCGTGCTCGCCAGCAGCCCCGCGCGCTTCGGCTCACGCGCCACGCTCTCGATTGCCGTCAGCAGCAGGGCGAGATCGAGGTAGACGAGATCTATGTCGGCGACAGCGAGCGTCACTCCGCCCCGCAACGCGACCCCCTTGTCCAGCAGGCTGCTGAGGACGTCGCTCAGATCGAGCCGGTCGCTCCCCAGGATGTCGTCGCTCAACCCGGCGCCCGGCTCACGAAATGGTACGCCGGCCAGGGGCCCGTGAACTCGAAATGGAATCCGCGGTCCTTGTGCGCGGCGACGACTTCGGAGACACGCCGGCGGAACTCCTCGAAGCCGTCGCGCCGGACGAGGAACACCGCGTTCAGCACCGCCTGCGCTTCCGCGACAGCGGACGCGCGCGGCAGCGGCTCGAGCACGGAATCCACCGCGACGGCGCGGACCTCGTCGTACACCCGAGCGGCGACGCTCTCCGCCGTCGACCGGAGCAGCTCCTTCTTCTGCGCCTCCAGCTTGCGCTCGAGCAGATAGCGCTGTCCCGGAGGAGCGGCCGCCAGTGCCCGCTGCGCTTCGCCGATCTCGGGCGCCAGCGACTCCAGCGCCGCCCGCACTTCCGCGGCTTTGGCGAATACGCGCAGGGAATACTCGTCCGCCCCGGTGATGCGCTTCAACGTGTCGCGCAGCTCCGCGGAGCGCGCGGCGAGCATGCCGCACACGCCCGGCTCGCTGGTGAACAGCGTCCACATCGGCAGCGGGACCGCGGGACCCGGATCGTTGGCCCAGGTTATCACCGCGTCGTGCGCCTGCGCGCGCGGGCCGAGCCATTCGAGATCGGTCGCGTGCTCGTCTATGCGCTCCGCGGCGTACTCGTCCGCGTCGAGCGACGACACCAGCGCCGCTATCCCGCCTTCGACGACCTTGCGCACGGGACGTGAATCCAGGCCCGCGGGCGCGCCGGCCGTATCCAATCCGGCCGGGACGATGCCATACACGTACTCGAGCTGCTCAGCCTGCCCTGTTCGAGCCGTCACTCCGAGTCGTCTTCACGCGCGACGCGCACCGGACCCCCGGCGTTGCCCTTGCCCAACCGCTCGCGCCACTCGCGCACGTCGCGCAGCCGCTGCATGATCTCCGCCTCGCGGCGCACGTACTCCTCGTCGTCGATGTCGCCCATGTCCAGCGCGAGCTGGAGATTCATGAGGTCTTCCTTGATCGGCGTGTCGTCCGTCAACTCCTCCTCGACCGCGCGCTGCACCTTGTCGAGGGACCACAGCGTGCCCGACCATGGCCCCGTGAACGGGGCGAGCAGGATGGAAGAGAGCAGACCCATCGGACGCTAGTCCGCCTTCTCCAGCTTGAGCTTGATGTTGACGAAGTTGTACGGCGGCCACGGGCCGGTGTACTTGAACGTGAGCACGTCCTCGTACTTGCGGCTGATCTCGCGG
This sequence comes from Gemmatimonadaceae bacterium, assembly GCA_024654005.1. GTDB lineage: Bacteria > Gemmatimonadota > Gemmatimonadetes > Gemmatimonadales > Gemmatimonadaceae > JACDCY01. Next base: position 20,399 of record JANLGX010000037.1, read on the forward strand.
ACGACGTCGTCGAACTCCTTCTCCCGCTTGCGGTCCACGAGAAACGCGGCGTTGGCGATCATCCGGTCGCCGATGACCTTGTTGCTCCGGCTCGCGACCGCGACGGACTTGAGCGCGTCGTGGATGTCGGCGACGTACCGGTTGCCGGCCTCCTCCATCGCGCCCTCGACGAGGCGGCCGAGCTGCATCCGCGCGAAGTACGTGGACGACGCGGCGTTGCGCGTGATCTCGTCCTTGAGCCGGCGGATCTCGTCGTTCTCCTGCTCGATCTTCGCGACGACCTTCTCGCGGTCCCACAACACCTTGAGACCGAACTCGATCTTGTCCTGCATCTTGTCAAGCACGTCCGTGAACGCGCGATAGGTCGAGCGCAGCAGCTCGGACACGTCGTCCTCCGACCGGAACACCGTCCCGAACGACATGGGGATGACCGTGAACTCCCGCATGACCGTCTCGTTCACGAACTCGTGCGCTAGCACGTTCTCGCGCGTCGGATCGTAGATGACGATGGGCGTGTCGCTCACGACCGCCGCGAGGTCGTCGTGATGCACCGTGTACACGCGGCGGCCGCCGCCGATTCCGACCGGGCCGAAATCCCGCACGCGGTCGTGTCGGATGATGCAGTACACGTACTTGCCGCCAGCCTCCGCCGCCTCGGCGCTGTCGGTGTGGAACGGAACCGGTTGCTCGGTCATGCCTGAACGGTTTCCATGTTGGTCAGCTCCATGCCGCAAAGAAGATCCAGACCGCAATCCCTAGACCGATGGCCACCTTCATGGCCGCGGCCACGGCCCTGCCCACCAACGCGCCGAACGCCGCGCGCGACGCGTCCCTCTTCCCGGCGCCGGCGCCGAGCTCCGCGATGAGCGCGCCGGCGAACGATCCGGCGAACGCCCCCACCAGCGATCCTATAATAGGTATTGGTACACCCATTATCGCGCCAATCGTTCCGCCGATTATGGCACCCCACGCGCCCCTGCGCGACCCTCCGTAGATACGGACGTACCGCGCCGAAAGCACGTATTCGATCACCTCGGCGATGACCGCGAGGAGACCGACCAGCACAAGAGTAGCCGTGCTGATCGCTGCGCCGCCACCCGTGTAGGCGTAAATGAGCGCCGCGCCGAGCATTACCCACAGCCCGGGGAGTCCGAAGGGGATCATGATGAGCGATGCGATGAGCACGATCGCAAGAAGTAGCAGCGCCACTCAGCCCTCTCTTTCCATGAAGTTCGTGACCACCTCGACCGCTTCCGCGACACCCGTGCCCGTGAGTCGATCCGGGCTGTCTCCCGGCGTGTGAATGCGGGCGAGCGTCGAAAAATTACCCTTGCTGATCGTCACGGCATCCCAGTCTGACCGGCTCAGCGCGGACGAATCGACCATGATTCCCGGCACAACCTTCCTCACCCTCAGATCGGCCCCCGCCCTGGAAGCTGCGAGCCGCAGCTGGCCTGCAAGAGGGTTGTCCGGATCGGACATGCAAGTAAGTGCCCCTACGTCGTCGAGGCCGTCAAAGTTTATCGCATATTTCGTGTGCCGGGTCGCATGTCGCTCGGCCTGGTCCCGTACCCAGGCCCACGCCCCGGCCAGGCCCAGCTCTTCCGCGCCGGTCAACAGGACGCCGACCGGGGTTCCAGTCGGCGTATTGGCGGCGGTGAGCATAGCGGCCGCCACGCCGCTCGCGTTGTCCAGGGCGCCCGGCGACCGGTTTCCAACGGTCGACAGCAGCACGGCCAGCGACCCCGCGGCCCCCGCTATCGTGACCGGCACCCAGAATGCGTTGCCGAGGTCGTACACTCGCGGAATGAACGAGGCGACGATCGTCAGCAGCATCGCCGACGACGCGAGCAGGATCCCGCCGATGCGCACGAGCATCGGGACCGGCTGTGACTTGGAATCGAGATGCGCCATCAGCCAGACCCGTGGAGCACCGCCGCGAACGGCGATGAGATTGCGCGCGCGGCGCAGCATGAATCGCGGGCGACGGACCATCCTCTTCGCGGCCAGGTACAGAATCGGCAGCAACGGCAGAAAAACCATCGCCGCGCGAACGGTCTGCTCAGGAACCGTACGATCCAGTGCCGCGCCGAGCACCGCGAACCAGGTCAGCGAGAGGAGGCCGAACAGCGGCACGGCCCATCTTCCCGGCAAGGCTGCATAGCTGAACTCTTCCTCCGTCACCGCGAAGCCGGCGCGCATCAGATAGTCCGCGCAGAATTTTCTGGCCCGGGCCTCGCCCTCCGTGCCGGCACCTCGCGGAGTCTCGGCGATTCGGTCTATGAGGCGCTTGGCCTCTCGCACGAGACTCTTATGGGGCAAACCCCATCCGCTCTTTCACCTCGCGCATCGTCTCCTTCGCCACCGCGTGCGCTTTCTCCGCGCCTGCGCGAAGCGTCGTGTCGACCGTGGCCGGATTCGACCTGATCTCCGCCGCCCGCTCGCGAATCGGATCCAGCTCCTTCTTCATGGACTCGAACAGGACTTTCTTGCAGTCGATGCATCCCCAACCCGCGGTGCTGCACTGCACCGCGACGTGCTTCACCGTCTCCGGCGGGCTGAACGCCTTGTGCAGGTGGTAGATGTTGCACACCTCCGGCGTGCCGGGATCCGTGCGGCGCACGCGCGCGGGGTCCGTCACCGCCGGCTTCAGCTTCTCCCAGATCGCCGCCGGCTCCTCGAGCAGCCCCACGGTGTTGCCGAGCGACTTCGACATCTTCGCCGTGCCGTCCAGTCCCATGACCCGCGGAGTCGGGGTGACCTCGGCCTTCGGCTCCGGGAAGAAGGGCTTCTCCGGCGAGAACCGCGCGTTCCATTTCCGCGCGACCAGGCGTGAGAGCTCCAGATGCTGCAGCTGATCCTCTCCCACCGGGACCAGATCGGCCCTGTACAGCAGGATGTCGGCTGCCTGTAGCACCGGATACGTGAGCAGCCCTACCGGGATGCTTTCCTGCCGGCTGGATTTGTCCTTGAACTGGGTCTGCCGCTCGAGCTCGCCGAGCGGCGTGAGCGTGTTGAAGATCCAGGCGAGCTCCGTGTGCTCCGGCACCGCCGACTGCAGGAAGAGCACGGCCCGCTCGGGATCCACGCCCGACGCCAGGATCGATATCGCCATGTCGCGCGTCCTCTCGCGCAGCAGCGCCGGCTCGTACTCGACGGTGATGGCGTGGTAGTCCACGATGCAGTAGAACGACTCGAACCGCTGCTGCAGCGCGACCCAGTTCTTCACGGCGCCGAGGTAGTTGCCGATGTGCAGCTCGCCCGACGGCTGAATCCCGCTGAAGATCCGTGACATTGGGGAGGGAATTTAGGCGTTAGCTTACCTGGACGCACGACGTACTCCCTCTCGCGCATCCACACGCCATACTGCCAGCCTTCCCCGTGAGCCTCGACGCAGCCGAGCTGTCCCGCCTCGCGCGCACCGTGCAGGCCGCCGCCGTTGGCGCCGGCGATATCATCCGGAGCGCCGCTCCGACCTCTTCCTCGCTGGTGTGGGAGCACAAGGGCGCGGCGGACTTCGTAAGCGAGGTGGACAGAAACGCGGAGCAACACATCCTGTCGGTGATCGGGAAGGAATTCCCCGGCGCGATCGTCATCGGAGAAGAGTTCTCCCCCGAGGCGGTCTCAGCCGGTGGGCTGTCGTTCATCATCGATCCGCTCGACGGCACCACGAATTTCCTGCACGGCTTCCCGCACTACGCCGTGTCCATCGGCGCCGCGTTCGACGACGACCTGCTCGCCGGCGCGATCCTCAACGTGCAGACACGCGAGCTGTTCGCCGCGTCCGCGGGCGGCGGTGCGACGCTGAACGGTGAGCCGATCCGCGTGTCGGCCGAGTCCGCGCCTGAGCGCGCGCTGATCGGCACGGGATTCCCCTTCAAGCAGCTCGAGCACCTGCCGCAATTTCTCCGGCAGTTCGAGCTGGTCACTCGCCGCACGGCGGGCGTGCGCCGAGCCGGCTCCGCCGCGCTCGATCTCGCCGACACGGCCTGCGGCCGGTTCGACGCCTTCTGGGAGCTCGGCCTCGCGCCGTGGGACGTGGCCGCCGGAATCCTGCTGATCCGCGAAGCCGGCGGACTCGTCACCGATCTCCAGGGCATGGATGCGATTCCCGGCTTCGGCGCGTACGTTGCCGGCGGACGCGACATGCACGCGTGGTTGCTGCAAACCCTGGATGAAGCCACAGAGCAGTAACTAGTCACTAATCACTAATCACTAATCACTAATCACTAATCACTAATCACTAATCACTGTATCTTGGTCCCATGAAACTCGTCGAATGCGTCCCCAATTTCTCCGAGGGACGGCGCCCCGAAGTAATCGAAGCGATTCGCGCGGCTATCGCGTCCGTCGAGGGCGTGGCGCTGCTCGACGTCTCCTCGGACGACTCGCACAATCGCTCGGTGATCACGTTCGTTGCCCCACTCGAAGCGGCTGTCGATGCCGCGTTCGCAGGCATTCGCGAAGCGCGTGACCGGATCGACCTGACCAAGCACACCGGCGAGCACCCGCGCATGGGCGCGACCGACGTGGTGCCCTTCATCCCGCTCGAAGGCACCACCATGGAAGACTGCATCGCGCTGGCGCGCGCGCTCGGCGAGCGCGTGGGACGCGAGCTGGAGATCCCGGTCTATCTGTACGAGCGCGCGGCCACGCGGCCGACTCGGGAGAATCTCGCCGACGTACGGCACGGCCAGTTCGAGGCGCTGCTCACCGAGATCGGCACCGTTCCCGAGCGCGAGCCAGACTTCGGTCCCAACCGCTGTCATCCTACCTTCGGCGCCGTCGCCATCGGCGCGCGGCCGTTTCTCGTGGCGTACAATGTCTATCTCGGGCCTGCCTCGAACCTGCCAGTGGCGAAGCAGATCGCGAAGGCAGTGCGCGGCTCGTCGGGCGGATTCCGCTTCGTGAAAGGGCTCGGTCTCGAGGTGGACGGCCAGGCGCAGGTTTCGATGAACCTGGTGGACACGACGCAGACGCCCGTGCACCGCGTGTTCGACTTTATCCGGATGGAGGCGCACGCGCACGGCGTGCCAGTCACGTGGAGTGAGATCGTCGGTCTCGTGCCGGAGCGGGCGCTGTTCGAGACCGCCGCCCACCATCTTCAGCTATCGCAGTTCACGACGGAGCAGGTACTCGAGGCGCGCGTGCGGGAGCACGCGTCGGGTGGCGAGAGCATCAGCGGGTTCCTCGGCGCGGTGGCTTCGTCTGCCCCGGCGCCCGGCGGCGGGAGCGTCGCCGCGCACGCGGGCGCGCTCGCCGCGGCGCTGGCGCAGATGGTCGCCGGTCTCACCATCGGCAAGAAGAAGTACGCGTCCGCGGAAGCCGAGATGAAGGAGCTGGCGATCCGCGCCGCGGCGCTCGGCAACACGTTGTCCGCGCTGGTCAAGCGTGATGCGGACGCCTACACCGACGTCTCGACCGCGTACGCGCTGCCGAAGGAGAGCGACGCCGACCAGGCGGCGCGGGAGCAGGCGATCCAGGCCGCTTTGACGAAGGCGGCGGACGTGCCCCTGGAAACCGCGCGCGCCTGCGCCGAAGTTGCCGAGTTGGCGCTGGCCGCGGCCGAGCGGGGAAACACGAACGCCGTATCGGACGCGGGGGTGGCGGCGCTGCTCGCAGAGGCCGGCTGCAAAGCCGCGTCCTACAACGTGCGGATCAACGCCACGTCCATCACCGACAAAGCCGTGGCGAAGCGATTGAGCGAACAGACGGCGGAGATCGTGAGCCGCGTGTCGGCGATCGCCGCGAAGGTCGCGGCTAGGGTCGAGGCTGCGCTGAAGCAGTAAGCACGCGCGGGCCGTTCTCGGTGATCGCGACGGTGTGCTCGAAGTGCGCCGAGCGCGAGCCGTCCACCGTGACGATCGTCCACTTGTCCGGCATCGTGCGCGTGTCCGCCCTTCCCGCGTTCACCATTGGCTCGATCGCGATGGTGAGCCCCGGCACCAGCCGCGTGCCGCGCTGCGGCTTGCCGAAGTTCGGCACCTGCGGCTCCTCGTGGAAGCTCTCGCCGATGCCGTGGCCCACGAGGTCCTTCACCACCGAGAAGCCCTCGCGCTCGACGACGGCCTGCACCGCCGCGCCGATGTCGCCGATGTGATTGCCAAAGCGGGCCGCGGCGACGCCGGCCTCGAGCGCGCGCTTAGTAGCCGCAAGCAGGCGCGCGGACTCCTCCGGGATGTCGCCGACCGCGACGGTCGTGGCCGAGTCGGTGTGGTATCCCTCGAACAGCACGCCGATGTCGATCGAGACGATGTCACCCTCGCGCAACACGCGCTTCTTGGACGGAATCCCGTGCACGATCTCGTTGTTGATCGACGTGCAGATGCTGCCCGGGAAGCCGTACAGCCCCTTGAACGACGGCTTCGCGCCCGGATTGGAGCGGATGAAATCCTCGGCGATCCGGTCGAGCTCGAGCGTGCTTATTCCGGGCCCGACGGCCCTCTCGAGAACGTCCCGCACGGCGGCGAGAATCGCTCCGCCCTGCGCCATCCGGTCGATCTCGCGGACCGACTTGAGCTGGATCACTCTTGTTTCAGAGTCTTGAGCGCGCGCTGCAGCACTTCTTCCAGGCTGCCGTCCGCGTCGATCTTGAGCGGCGATTCCTTCCGCTCCTCGTACCACTTTATCACGGGCGCGGTCTGCTCCTTGTACACGCGCAGCCGATTGCGCACGGCTTCCGGCTCGTCGTCCTTGCGGCGCACGAGCGTACCGCCGCACTTGTCGCACTTCGTGCCCGGCTCGCGGTCCTTGCACGGGTGCTGGCACTTCTCGCACACCGTCCGCGAGCTGAGGCGCGCGACCAGCTTCTCGTCGTCGATGTCGAACAGGAGAACTTTGTCCACCTTGCGCCCGATCTCCGCCAGCATGAGGCCGAGCCCGTGCGCCTGCGGCACCGTCCGCACCACGCCGTCGAGTATGGCGCCATTCCTGGTCTCGTCGCCCTCGAACTTCTCCCGCATGATGCCGAGTATGACTTCGTCGGGCACGAGGTCGCCGCGGTCCATGTAGCTCTTGGCTTCCTTGCCGCGCTTCGTCCCGTCGCGCACCGCAGCGCGCAGCACGTCGCCCGTGGCGATCTTCGGGATGCCGAGTTCTTTGGCGAGCAGCTCGCCCTGCGTGCCTTTGCCCGCGCCGGGGGGGCCGAGTAGTAGAAGAATCACGAAAGAAGCTCTTGGCTATTGGCTATTGGATCGAGCATCGATGCAACCCGAGCCCACTTGTCCGCGCTGGTTCACCCTATGGGGCCAATCGAGCTCACAAACACAATCGTAAGTACGAATAGACCCACAAGAACCGCAACACCAAACCCACTCTGTGGCCAGCCGGGCATACCAACCTTTCTTTCCACGCTTTTCACGGCGGCCAAAGGAAGCTGTATGCGCGTGTTCCCCGCACGCGTTGACGTTCCGCGGAGGATACCATCGCCAACCGAAACGTCCTCGAGTATGTAGTTCCGACCGTCGGTGGTCAGCACTCTCAAAGGGCCAGCTTCTACTGCCTTTGGATTGCGCAGAAACTCACGATCGCTGATCCAATTTGCACACCCTGACGCGCCCACAACTAAAACCGCCGCTAGAGCGATTTTTCGCGCGCGCAAGGCTGGCGCGGGAGAACTTCGGCGGCGCCTTCTGGCGTCTGCTCCGATGCCCTGGTCGGCAGCGGGTTCCGGGTCCCCACAGCCGGCGTCTGAGCGACCGAGGAGACGCGCAGTTTGCGGCTCCGACCGAGCGAAGCTAGCCGGCGTCGGGGACCCAGAAACCGCTGCCGACACGCGCATCCGAAAGCAAAATCCTAGAACGCGCCGCCGGGAGCGCGCCCGCGGAACCGCACGCGTCCTTTCTTCATGAAGCCGTCGTACTTGCGCAGCAGCAGGTGCTGCTGCATCTGCGCCAGCGTGTCCAGCG
>JANLGX010000053.1 GCA_024654005.1 Gemmatimonadaceae bacterium
CAACCGAGCCCGTCGAGATCATCGGCTCGATGAGCTTCACCTATTCGGGCTCGGAGTCGGGATCCTTTTCCGTGAGCGAACCGGCCGGGCCGCGAACGACTGGTGTCACCGGCGTCAAGTTCGACGGACCCCCAAATCTTCTGTTCGTTGCCGGGATCAGCATGCAGAGTTCGACCCACGGTGACATTCTCGAGTTGATTCTGAGCAATGTGATGGCTCCACGGACCTTATCGCTGGATGACGACTGTGACTCAACGACCGGGGACTGTCCTCTTGGCTTCTTCTCGAGGAATGTGGACGCATCGTTGATCGGGGATCCCGGTGACTTGCCTTTCATATTCACAAGCGGGAGCGTGACGGTGACGTTGATAACCAGCGAACGAATCGCCGGCACATTTCAGGGAACGGCCAAAACGCTCGTGCTAGAAGGCACACCACGCGTGGTCACGATCACGAACGGCAAATTCGACGTCCCGCTGATGTCCCTCGACGATCTGAACTGACCTCCGCCTTGGAAATAGACATTGGCTCCGCGCGCCCGCTCGAAGGCATTCGCGTTCTGATAGTCGAGGACAACGCTCCGCTGAGCACGATAATAGCGCGCTTTCTCCAGGGCGCCGGTTGCACGGTGTTGGAGGCCGGCACGCCAGGCGAAGCGCTGGCTGCCGCTAGCGCCGAGACGGGCCGGATAGACGTCGCACTGGTCGACCTCGTTCTTCCCGAGATGAGCGGGCCCGAGTGCGCCGACCTGCTGAAGGAAAGCCGGCCGGAGCTGGCCATCGCGTACATGTCGGGCTACGCGGAATCGGTGAGCGAGGGGTTTCCGGAAGACGACACGCCGGTACTGCTGGCGAAGCCTTTCGCCCGCGAAGAGCTCGTCTCGACCATTCGCAGCCTGCTCGGTCGCGCGGGCCCGGCCGCAAGCTAGCTGCCTCCATGTGAGGCGCCCGCCGAGGGGTCACTTCATGCCGGGGTCCGCGAGACCACGCCGCAAGACGTCTGGGATCGGACCGCCGCCGGGACGAAATGGCAAACGGCCCTTGCGGAATTGAGGTGGGGACATCCCTAATTCACGAATGTTTTCGACGGGCTGACCTCGGGCCGAACCGGGCCCGGTCTCCTTATCCCGCCGAGGTCGGGTTGGCCCACGCGGGGCGCGACCGGAATCTCTTGCGAACCGCTTGAGGGAAGGATTGACCAAGCCGCGTTCTTTTTTCCCAGACGGTACCGACTCTGCGGCCGCGGAAGCCAGACTCGATCCCGTCGAGGCGGACCGGCGGCGCCAGGCCAGGTCGAGACGATACAACGTCGTCACGCTTCCCGTCATCCGCTTGCTGGCGCTCAACGCCATCGCCGCAGCGGTCGTGTTGCATCACTGGCTCGTCGGGCCGGCCGTCTCTCCATCCGCGCTAGCCGTATTTCTCGCCGCGGTGGAGCTCTACTGCCTGGGGTCGTGGGGCTTGCTGCTCCTGCTGTGGGAGCGACTCAAGGGACGCGGCGACGACGTGCGGCTCGGGTTGATAACGGTGGACGTCGTAACGTGCATAGTGGCGACCTACATCACCGGTGGGGAACGCAGCTGGCTCTTCTTCTTCGCGGCGGCCCGGCTGGCGGATGCGGGGATCGGATTCAGGGCCGCGCTCGCGCTTGGCCACGTGACTCCGCTGCTGTACGTGGCGATGCTCTGGTATGTCGGCCACGTCGACGGCAGACCGATTCCATTCGGCCCCGCCGCCGTGAACACGTACATGCTGTACATCACCACCATGTACTTCGCGATCATCGGCCGGACCGCGACGATGCTGCGCGAGCGCCTGGTATCGGCGATCCGTGTCAGCCGGGAGCTGATAGCCGAGCTGCGCGACAAGTCGGAACGGCTCGAGCTTGCTACACACAAGGCGAACGAGGCGAGCCTGGCAAAGGCCCGCCTGCTCGCCACAGTCAGCCACGAGCTGCGCACGCCGCTCACTGCCATCATCGAGCACACTGAGCTCGTCATGGAGGAAGCCGATCCGGAAACAGACGCGACGATCATGGATGATCTGGCGCAGGTAGTGGTGGCCGCACGCCAGCTCAGCGGAATCATCGACGACCTGTTGGACGTGTCCCGGATCGAAGTCGACCAGGCGCCGCACGTCGAACGATTCGACGTCGTGCATCTCTTAGAGGAAGTAACCGACAGGAGCGCCCCGCTCGCGGCTGGGAACGGCAATACGCTCGTCGTCACTCAGGCGGCCGCCGTGCAGACGATTCGGACCGATCGCGCCAAGCTGCGCCAGATTCTCCTGATTCTGCTCGGCAACGCAGCGAAGTTCACGTCCAACGGTGAGATCAGGCTCGACGTCCAGCCCGCGGGCGGCGACGGCGGAATCGAATCCGTGGCATTCGACGTATCGGATACGGGAATCGGAATTCCCGAGAACATACGCGCGGTCCTGTATACGCCGTTCACGCAGGGCGATTCCTCCCCCACGAGGAAGTACGGCGGAACCGGATTGGGACTGGTCATCGCGAAACGGTACGCCGAGCTGATATCCGCCGAGCTATCTTATGAGACGACCGTCGGCGTTGGAACGAGGTTTTCATTGGTCGTGCCCGCGGCACCGCTCGCGGAGCAGGACGTGTTTCCAGCGGCACACTCCCAGCCGACTCCACCTACCGACGCAGGACCATGACCTGACGTGGCGACGATTCTCGTGGTGGACGACAACCATATGTTGCGCGCGGTGATGAAGCGGCGGCTCACGCGCGCCGGCTTCGACGTATCGCTCGCGACAAACGGAGCCGAAGGCGTCGAGGCTGCGCGTGCCGAGCTCCCGGATCTCATCCTGATGGACATGACGATGCCGGTGATGGACGGCTGGGCCGCGACGCGCGCGCTGCGTGACGATTCCTCTACGCGGCACATCCCGATTCTGGCCTTCACGGCGCACCCGATGAGCGGGGCCGAGAGCCCGTTGGCCGTGGGTTGCGATGGCCATGTCTCCAAGCCGTTTGAATTTCCGAAGCTTCTGGAAATGATCGATCGGCTGTTGCAGCGGGGGGCGCACTCGGACGCAGGAGGCTGACTGCCATGTCGCAGCTTCATTCGCTGGCATGATCACCTAAGCGTATACTCGCCCACCAATGAAAGGCATCAGGTCCGCCGCGGTAATCGTGCTGCTGCTCTCTATGGTAGCGATCGGCCTGGCATACGCCGCGGCCATCGCGACCGGTGGTGCTGCCACGTGGAGCGCGTGGGTCATGGCGGTCGCGACGTCATTCGCCATGGTCGCGACCATGGCGCTCGGCGCGGCGCGGACCGGCCAGCGGTGCGGCGGACTGCGGCATCTCTTTGTCCCATTCGCGGCCGTGCTGCTGATCATGCTGGGCGCGTTCGCCGCCGCGCTGCTGCTGCCCGCTGCCGCCGAGCCGCTGTTGCTCGGATTGCCGCGCCGCGCGGCGATAGTGCTGTTCGGAATCGGGGTGCTGCCAGTGCTCATTCTCCCGATCGCGTACGCGCTCACGTTCGACGACCTGACTCTCACGGAAGCGGACATCGAGCGGGTGCGCGCCGCGGCGAGTGACTCCGAGGCGCGGCAGTGAGACTGCTCGCGCTGCTCCAGACCGCCGCGCTGCCTGACGTCAAGCAACCCGCGATCGTCGCGGTGGCGATCATCTACTTCGGCATAGTCGCAG
>JANLGX010000056.1 GCA_024654005.1 Gemmatimonadaceae bacterium
GCCAGGGCATCAGCGCCACCACCAACTACCACGACTCCGACCTGCTCTACGTGTTCTCGACCTCGGTAGCCGAGTTCACGCCGGAGGAGGGCTACTCAAAGTTCCGCGCTTACGCGCTGCTGAACCACGGCGGCGACTTCACTGCCGCGGCGCGCGCGCTCAAGGCGGAGGGCTACGGAGGCTATGACCCGGGACCACTAGTGGCGGCAGGGGGCGTCTCGCAGGATGCGGGCACCGAGGGGTGGGTTGGGGGACACATCCCCGGACCCCCTGCCTCCACTAGTGATGCTGGGCCGGAGCCGGAGCCGGAGTACCACTTTGTTCACGCCTTCCCGGAGGGGCATTTCGTGCGGCGCTACGTGGAGTGGGCCAGCGAGCTCATAGACGCTCCATGGGAGTACCACGAGGCCTCGGCGCTGCTGCTGCTGGCCGCCGCCACACCAAGCGTGAAAGCGCCGCTGACAGCGCATCGACAGGGGCTCGGGACAAACCTCTACATGCTGATCGTCGGTGACTCCACGAGCAGCCGGAAATCAACAGCTGTCGGGCTCGGGATCACGCTACTCGACGAGTGTGTGCCGGGGGCGGCGATCGCTGATCGGGCATCACCGGAGGGGCTGATCCAGGAGCTGGCCCTTCGCAACGGCAAGGCGGCCGTTTGGTTCCCTGATGAGTTCAGTGATCACCTTGAGCGCATCAAGCGCCGGGACCCTGACATGATCGAGATATTGCTTAGCCTCTACGGGGGCAAGGGGTACACAAAGAGGCGAGCAAACAAGCGCATCAAGGGGCAGGTCGAGGTCATACAGGACATCGACCGCGTAGTGACCCCGCGCCTCAGCATTCTGGCCGCCAGCACTCCGTCTATCTTCTCCACACTCTCGAACCAGGACGTGGAGCGCGGTCTGCTGCCACGCTTTGGGATCGTGATGCCGCGCGGCAAACCGGAGCGCATGTCAATTCGACGCCTCACGGAACACGAGGACAAAAAACGCGAGGAGTTGCGTGGCTATCTCGCACAACTCACCTACTGGTCAGAGCGACACGGCGAAGAGAATGGTATCGAGGGCTGGTTCAGCGATGATGCGCTCGCCGTGCTGGATGCCTACGAAGTAGAGGTTGAGGCGCAGCAGGAGACCATCATCAAGCGTCTCCCGGTGATGGCGTACAAGATCGCCATGTTGTCGGCAGCGGGCGAAGAAGTGCCACATGTTCCGAAGCTCATCGTGGAGCGCAGGGACGCGGAGCACGGCGTCGCAGTCGCTCGCATCTGGCGACGATCGGCGCTCGACTTCCTTGACAATATTGGTGGCCGGAACGAGCGCGAGCTGCGCATGCAGCAGGTGATGACTAAGGCGCTGCGCTATCTGCGGACACACGGCGGCCGTGCCTCACGCACAGAGATTGCCAAACACGTGAACATACTGTCACGCGACCTGACCGACGTGCAGGACACGCTCTGCGACCAGGGAGCGATCTGGCTGGAACACGCCGCAACAACAACCAAGGGCGGCCGCCCACCAACCTTCTGGCGGCTGCCGCAGCACGAGGTTGATCGGATGAGCACAAACATTAGTCAGACCGAAGAAGCTGCCGGATGACTGCGGCAGTTAATGCCCAGGAAAAACCGATTTCGAATCTGGTGGGCGTTCGGAATAACGGGGGCAAAAACCCCTGCTGTCGTTCTTGGGGTTTTTGGGTTAATTCGGGGGCCCCTTACGTGTACGCGTCACGCGGACGCGCGCTATAGGCGGGAAGGGGGGTTTTGGTGTTATGTATATAGAGGGAGGTACACGTAAGGGGACGGTGGAAAAACCCATTAACTCACTAACCCCACGCCGTTGTTCGGACTGCCAAGGCTCGGGCATCCATCCAGCCGCGCCGATGGGCTTCGATTGGCGCTGCCCCGAGTGCAAGGGCACCGGGCGACGCGCGCCGTTTCTGCACTACGACAGCAACGACGGCAGCAACGCCGATGATGGCTGTGTGCCAAGCCACCTGTTCGTCGCTCGACCGTGCGGTAGATGTGGGAAAGCGGAAGCCGATATGCGGCACCTTTGCACGCTCGTCGCGAAGGACCAAGAGTGCCCGTTTCACCATGGCTTCGTATCCGGTCTGCGAGATGACACGATCGAGACGCGTGAGGGCTGCCGTGAGCATGGCATCACCCGTGAGCGGGTCTACTTCTGGTGGGAGGAAGCAACCAGGCGGGAACTTGCGCTACCGCCATGTTTCTGCTGCCGGGGGCCAACTCCTCCGGACAAAGAGTTCTGTCGGAAATGCGATGCCGGCGATGCCTGATATGGGCTGCCGCGCCCACGCCGTCCCTGCCTCAACGCTCGAGGCGAGGTGGGCTCAGGTTGCCGGGCGACCCGAGGCAGTGGCGTTCTGCGCCTGCTGTCTCGGGCCCGCGCTGGCGGTGCTCCAGGACAACCCGTTCGAGGACATCGACGACGAGACGGGCAAGGTGGTGCAGCTCGGCACCGAGGTGGAGTGCTCGCGGTGTTCCGTGCAACAGCCGAGAGAGGTTCGGTAGGTGGGGTACCTGCTCGCTCAGGGTTCAGTGCACGCGCTCCCGCTTAAGAGTGAGTCGATTCAGTGCGTCGTGACCTCGCCGCCGTATTGGGGGCTGAGGGCGTATGCGGGCGAGCAGTCGTTCGTGTGGGGCGGGGAGGAGCATGAACACGAGTGGGCGGGCCTTGAGGGCGGCGAGGGTTACACGGGGCGGCGTAGGTGGCAGCACGGCGCGTCTCGCGACGATGAGCCGCAGTTGTGGCAGCAGTCCACCCCGCAAGGCGCTCAGTGCGGCTGCGGGGCCTGGTACGGCGCGCTGGGCCTCGAGCCGACGCCCGAGCTCTACGTCGAGCACATGGTCGCCATCTTCCGCGAGGTGCGAAGGGTGCTACGGCGGGACGGGACGCTCTGGCTCAATCTCGGGGATTCGTATGCAGGCTCGTGGGGCGCGCAGGGACGCGACGGCCAGATGGCCGGTCGCTCCGTGGTGAGCGCGCGACAGATCGGTGAGCACCCGCGTTTCGCGAGTCGCACGGGGGCGCGCGGTCTCGGCGGTGGCCTCAAGCCGAAAGACCTCGTGGGCATCCCGTGGCGGGTGGCCTTCGCCTTGCAGGTGGACGGCTGGTATCTGCGAAGCGACATCGTGTGGTCGAAGCCGAACCCGATGCCCGAGAGTGTGCGGGACCGCCCCACCAAGAGCCATGAGTACGTGTTCCTGCTTTCTAAGAGCGAGCGGTACTTCTACGACGCTGACGCGATCCGCGAGCCGGTACAGGCGTCGAGCATCGCGCGGATCTCGCAGAACGGCGGCAACCCCACCTTCGACGGCGCGCGTGCCCGCCGCGAGAACGGCCACATCAACGGTCGCGACACGCTGCGCCCTGACCAGCTCGTGCCAGAGGCAGGTCGCAACCGCCGCTCGGTGTGGGAGATCGCGACGCAGCCCTATCCAGGGAGCCATTTCGCCACCTACCCCGAGGCGCTGGTCGAGCCCTGCATCAAGGCGGGCTCCGCCGCTCAGGCGTGCGCTGTCTGCGGGGCACCGTGGGAGCGGGTGACGGAGTTCGTCTCGCCCAAGGAAGCATTCCGCAACAGCGGCAGGTACGTGGCACAGGGCAAGGTGCCCAGCAACGACAACCACGACGGCGGACGCCCACGAGCGCAAGTGCGAGGCGCGACTACCGGCTGGCGTCCAACCTGTGAGCACGAGGACGGCAGCGGCCAGAGCATCGTGCTCGACCCCTTCAACGGCAGCGGGACCACCGGCCGCGTCGCGCTGCGGCTGGGGCGCTCGTACGTGGGCTTCGACCTGAGCGCGGAGTACTTGACGGAGCAGGCCATCAGGCGCATCGACCCGCTCGCGGCCGCCGCACAGGACGCACGAACAGGCAAGAGCGAGCAAATGGTGATGTTCCAGTGAGAGGACGTGGTAGGTGAGTGCGCTGGTGCTGGCTACGGAAGATGACCTTGACCTGCGCCTGCTCTACGAGTCCGATTGGAATGCGCTCTACCGCCGAGCGGATCGTGTCTGGGGCGACCTG
>JANLGX010000058.1 GCA_024654005.1 Gemmatimonadaceae bacterium
CGGGAATCGAGCGCGTCCGCAGCCGGTCGAGATCCGCGCGCAGCGTGGGACCGATGGTCCCGTACCGCTCGTTGAAGCGGCCGACTCCCTCGTAATCCCCGTCGCCCTGCAGCGTGAGAATCAGCCGGGAGAGTGAATCTGCGCCCTGGCGCATCTTCACCGGATCGACCCGGTACTTCCCGTCCGCGCCGCGCGAGAACGCGCCCATCCCCTCGAGAAAATTGAAAGCCGCGACGTTCGCGCGCCCGTGGGCGGACGCCGCGCCGAAGCGGATCGAGCGGAACAGGCTCGCGAGGAAGGTGACGTAGTTGTCGTCGAGCGACGCCGTTCCCAGCTCGCCCTGCGAGTGCAGCTCGCGAATCATGTACAGCCCGAGGATGTCGGCCTTGCCTTCCTCCAGCGCCGACGCGCGCTCCTTCAGCGCCGTGCGGACCGGGCCTCTTCCATTGATGGTGTTCTTGATGCCGAGCCCGTGCGCGACCTCGTGGAACATGACGTTGGAGAAGAACGCGTCGAAGGTGACGTTGCCGAGCTGGTCGGCCACGATGAGCTCCTGCGCGATCGGCAGCAGGATCTTGTCAAACTTGGCGCGCATCGCGTTCTTGAGCTGGAGGCGGCGCGTGCCTTTCTGGAGCTGCACCTCCTCGTCGTTCGGCAGGTTGATGGCGATGGTCTTGGAGCCGTTGTTCGCGTCACCAGCCACGTACACGACGTCGTACGCGTTCAGGTCGGAGTCGGAGCCGGGAGTTTCCTGCTTGTAGGCGTCGGGAACGGGGATCCCGCGCTGCAGCGCCGGCAGCATGGCCGCGTACTTCGAGAGGCGGTTGCTCCACGCCTTGTCCTTCACCAGCACGTAGCCCTCGTGCGCGGCCTTGTAGCCGAACAGCGCGTCCTCGTACGTCTCGATCGGGCCGATCACGATGTCGAGCGTGTTCGACTTCATGTCCAGCCAGGCGATGTCGCTAGCCTGATACTCGTCGTTCAGCAACGCGGCGGCGCGCGTGGTCAGGTAGCGCCGCAACCCCGCGTCTTCGGCGAGAGCAGCCGCCTCACGCAGCTTCCGCGCGGCGAGCTGGTGCTGCGCGGCGAAGGCGTGATGATACGGAATCGCGACGAGCCGGCCCTGCGCGTTCCGCCGCACGATGGTGTACAGGCTTTTGAGCGAATCCGCCCGCGCGCCGCCCGCCGCGGCCGCGGCCTCGAACTCCGCCTTGGTCATGTCGCGTGGATACAGATTCGCGCCATCCGGCTTCGGTCCGATACCCGCTATGAACGGCGCGTTGTCGTCGAGCCGGTCCCAAGGACCGACGTTGATCTCCGCGAACCGGCGCGCGAGCGGATCCGATATCGAGCTGAGCAGCGACTCACGGTTGCCGTACGACTGCAGCCAGAAGACGTCGTGCATCACTCGCGCTGCGTCTATCAGGAGCGGCAGCATGCGCCGCTCGCTGGCGCTCAGCGCGGACGTGTCGGCCGCCAGCGTCACCGGCGTGTATTTCGCCAGCCGCTCGGCGACCGACGGCAGCCCGGCGGATTCACGCGCCACAGGCTCCGGCGCGACAGTCGGACCGGGAGAAGGGACACAGCCTGCGATGCCGGTGGCGACCGCGGCGAGAAAGATGTTGCATCTCATTTTTCGATGCGCAGCGAGGGGAAAACCCATGGGAGCTTCAGGAGTGATACGCTCAATCAACAATAACACTTCCGGCTCCACCTGCGATTGCGGATTGAGGCCGCAAAGTCCTGAATCCGAAGTCGCAAACAACTGACCCCCACCCGACACGAACCGGTCAAAAACCGAGCAGCAACCTCCGGTCCACCTTCGTGCTGTCGCCGACGTAGGCGAACCGCATGTTCTTCATGTACTTCTGCGCGGCCGCCCGCACGTCCTGCGGGGTCACGTCGCGCAGCTCGTCCACGAACCGCTCCGCCGCCTTGTAGTCGCCGCGGAAGAGCTCGGCGCGCGC
>JANLGX010000059.1 GCA_024654005.1 Gemmatimonadaceae bacterium
CCGCTCAGCGCCGACGTTGAAGATCTGGATGACGCCCTTCGCGTCGGTGGCGATGCTCGAGAAGTTGGCGCTGTTGAAAATCGCGCTCTGCAGGGCCCCAGTTTTTAGCAGAGCCTCAGTGTGCCGGGCGTCTATGGGGACATCAGCCGCTTCAGGAGTGCTCTTGTTCGCAGTCATGCGCTCCGGTTCCACCTTGTCCTGATCCTCACGCTCTAACGCGTGGGGCAGCGGCCGACGACAATTGAGAAGACTACTTGAGTCAACCCATACTTAGAAGGGGTAAGTTCTTCTGCAGCCACGATGAGGGACACCGCTACCGGCACCTGGAACGGGCGCACGACCGGGCGGCCCGCCGGCGGGACGCGCTGCGCGTTCACTCCGGCCGTCCGGGATCGCACGGGTCCAGTCGCTCGCGGCGCCGGGCGCTCTCACGGCAGGCGATCGAGAAAACGGCTTCGCAGGATGTCCGAGGCAACGGAGAGCGTAGGGTGTCCCATAGCGAGCTATCGGCTTAGCGCAGCTCCCGCGCCGTAATCGTCCTCGTCCAAAGCAATGCTCCCGCTGTGTCGTGCACGGAAATCTTCATCGACCGGTCCGTCCGCGGACCGCTGAAATCGAGCAGCGCAAAGTTGCGCTGCGTGACCAGCGTTCCCGGCACGCTCGCCGCGTTGGCCTTGCCGTTGGCGAAGGCGCCGGCGGACAGCGGCGAGATGGTGATGTCGTACAGCGGATAGGTACCTTCGCGCTCGAGCCGCGTGAGCTCGGTGAGATGCCGGTCGCCCGAGAGAAACACAACCCCCGGGATCTTCTCCTTGGCGATTGCGCCGATCAGCGCTTCCCTCTCCTCCGGATAATTCGCGAAGTTCTCGAACTCGGCCATCGGGCTCATCATCTGCCCGCCGACCGCGACGATCTTGAACGGCGCGGTGCTCGATGCGAGCGCGTCGATGATCCACTGGAGCTGGTGCTCGCCGAGGTAAGTACGTTTGCCGGTGGAATCGCGATCGTTCGGCGTCCTGTAGTACCGGTCGTCGAGCAGGAAGAACTCGACGTCCGCCCACTGGAACATCGTCGTGACGCCCGGCTTGCCGTCCACTCCGTAAGAAGGATTGCCCCAGAACAACTTGAACGCCTCGAGCGACTTGTCCTTGTGCACCCACGAGCGGTCGCTGTTGTTGGGGCCGAAGTCGTGGTCGTCCCAGGTGGCGTAGTGATGCGTGCTCGCGAGCAGGGGCTGCAGCTCCGTGATCGAGCGCGAGTGCGTGTACCGCGCCAGGATCCCGGTGCGCGTGTACCAGTCCGCCTCGCGCAGATACACGTTGTCGCCGAGCCAGAGCATCGCGTCGGGCTTTGTGCGCGCGATGCTCGTGAATATCTCGAGCCCGCCGCCATACGGATTTCCCGGTCGGTCGTACTCGGGCTCGTTGACGTATGCGCAGCTTCCGATGGCGATGCGGAAAGCCGGCGGCTCCTCGCGCCATTGCCACAGCTTCTGCGTCTGGAAGCGAAGGGGATACGGCCGGCGGATCAGCCGGCCGTTCACGATGACCTCGTAGCCGTACACCTTGCCGGGCTCGACGCGATCCGCGATTTGCTTCGTGGTGAACGCGTCGGCAGCCCTGGTCGTGGCACCTGCCGTGCGATGTCGCACGCCGGGCGCCGCCGAATCCCAGTAGACGAAATGCACGTCGGCGGCGCCGGTCGTCTGCGCCCAGAGCATCACTTCGCGCATCTCGGAGTAGCCGAGCATCGGTCCCGAGCGGAGAGTGACGGCGGACGACGCCGGTCGTGTTTGCGCCCGGGCCGGGACGGCGGACACGAGCACGAGGGCGAGCGCGAGCAGGCGCGGGAAGTGTTTCATTCGAATTGTTGGCTCGAGAAAATTTCCGGGATGACGCGATGAAAAATGACGCACGGATATCATCC
>JANLGX010000060.1 GCA_024654005.1 Gemmatimonadaceae bacterium
CCGCTCAGCACTCATGCCGAGCGTGTTCGCGGCCTCCAGTTCTTCCGCCGACAGTTGCAGTGGCGGGCCGGATTGGGCTCCCGCACCCGCGTTCAAAGAACCGGATGCTGGGGGAACGGTGACACCCTTCAGGAGCGGCTTCGCTTCCAGAAGGGCCGTCAAAACGTCTTGGAGGTTCGTCGGCTGGCCTGCGTCGTCGTACTCCACCTGGGAGCGGTCCAACGCGGCCAACGCAAGATCAGTGTCAGCGACGCCGAGTGTGGCTTGGAGGGAGAACACGCCCAGCTTGAGCGCCGTCTCTTTCTTCTCCGCAGCCCACGCGGTTTCGCGGGCTTCGTACTCTTCGACGCGTTTCGCCAACTTGTCGTGCTCGGAGAGTTGCGCGTCCTCGATCGTTTTCAGCTTCGCGGCCAGCTCGTCGCGTTCTTTCGCGGCGGCCTTGGCGGCTTTCACTTCGTCACGTAGCTTGGTGATCGTCGCCATACCACGGTCGTAATCCCACTCGGCCTTCTCAGCCTCATCGGCCTTCGCGGCCTCGGCGACTTTCGCCGTTTCAGCGTCGGCGGCGGCTTTCGACTCGGCCTCAGCGGTAGCCTTCACGGCTGCCTCAGCCTCAACGGTTGCGGCTTCGGCGGCCATCAGACCACGTCCATTGCGTCTCGGGCGATTTTCAATAGTTCGTCTAGGTCAAAGGACATGTCAGCGCCACTAGCTAGATCACGGAACGTGATAAGCCCGTGCGTGTTCCACACTTCGACGCGCTCAAACACGCGGCCCAATTCGTCAGACTCTGGGCCGTCGTCTTCCCATTCGACCCTTATCGTCCCCTGCGAAAGGCAGTCGAACTCTTCCGCGATGTCGTAGGTGCCATGAATGGTCTCGGCGGCCATCAGACGGTGATCTCCCGGTCAACCACAACCGCGTTCGGAGGCTGCCTACGAGGACGAGTCAGATCCTCCAACGCCATCTCCGTCGCCCGCGACGACACCCGATAGCGGCGGGCCGCGCCAAGGATCAGTTCCTGGTCGGCCGGTGTGATCTTCTCCCCGTAGTCGGCCTCGATGGTGCGGAACCGGGCGGCGAGCTGCTGGTCGTTCTCGGATGCCCAGTAGCGTTCCGCCGCCTGCTTACACGCCTCAAACAGCGGCAGCTTCTTCGCTTCGGCGAGCCCTGCGGCGTGGCCGCGAGCGTACGCAGCGGCCTCCCCTTCGGCGAGCAGTTCCGCCAGAGCAGCTTTGGCCATCGTGACCGAGCCGTCGGTGTCCTGCCCGGCCTTGTTGTTCTCAGCGTCGTCCGTGCGTTTCTGTGGAGGCATCTCGCCCCTTTCGATAAGGCAGCCGTCTTCGGCTGCGAATGATGCGGCGGCTTTTCGACGGGGAGGTGTCGGCTAGCCGCCGCGAGCCCCGCGAGCGGGGCATCCGGTCGACCTCCCCAAACTTGTGCGGCCCGACGCCGCTTTGGCAGCCACCCGATTACGCGGGTTGCGCATCTTGTAGGGCGCTATACCGGCTGATGTCGCGTCGGGCCGAACGCGTTTACGCGGCGACTTGCAGCGTTGCTAACATTGAGAGCTGTGATGCAGCCCCACAGCAGAACGCGCACAGGGGAACCCGTCTCTTTCCCCAAAATGACGGAGCAGACACGAAGACTGTGGCTCGTGGCGGAGGCCGCGAGCAAGCTATTCACGGGGGAGCGGGTGCCAGCCAACGCGATCTTTGACCCGTACGGCGCCATAGACGAATTGGGGATGCTTGGGGCGGCGCTAGACGACCTCTACCTTTACGCAAGGGGCGGGCACGCTCTAGGCGACGGCTAGCGCGTCTTTCAGCGACCGGGCGCGGCGTCCGCCACCCCATCTATCCGATTGCGTCCGCTGCACTAGATCCTTGAGTCCGACCCGGCCATCCCGGTACGCGGCGTATTTGCCAGGGCCGAGCACGGAGAGCTGCTTTGCCGCGTCTTGGCGGGCGAACCAATCCGAGCCGGACTCGATCTCGGGCGCGGTGTCCTCAACCCCCTCGAAGCCGAGTTCCTTCCACGTTTTCGTCACCGGGATAGGCGTACATTTGCACGCCGGATGCGTGTCGAACCCGTCCTCCGAGTCGGCGATCTCCCCGTGCATCGCAATACACATCTGGCATGCTCCGCCAAGATTGGCGATCCACTGCCAGCCGGTTACGACGTCCTCGTTCGCCTTGTACGTTTCGAGGGCGGTCGTCCGGTAGGCGCGTAGGATTTCCGTTCGGGCGATCGTCGTCGCGCGAACCATGTTTCCGCCGAGCGCGGTCCGGGCCTCACGCGCGACCACGTTGGGGTTGAGTCCCCGGGCCAGCCCCGTGACGAGCGACTTGCGAACCGATGCGCCGGCGGCAGGGCCTAGTTCCTGCAAGAGTAGTCCGAGCGGCTGCCCATCCGCCGAATAGCCGACCAGGCTGCGGAACGCCCCAACGGGGAACGCCGGCTGCCAGGTTGCCGGCCCCGCGCCAAGCGTGGTGCGGATCAGATCCTCCGCACTAATGCGTGCGGCCAACACAGCGTCCGCTTGGGCGTTAGTGATTGTGGCGGCGTTCAGGTTGACCGCATACCGGATCTCAGCCTCGACTTGAGACTCCAGGGTTGTGAGTCGGTGAAGCTGGATCAGCTTGATAGCTTCGATGCTCTCGCCGCGTGCCTCCGCAGCCCGGATCTCCGCTACCGCCCGGAGGAGGTCTTCGCGGATTCGCTGCCACGCCTGCCGGTACGCGTGGACGAGGTCGTTCTCGACGGCCAGGGCGGCTCGTGCCTGCCGGGCACGTTGCGCGTTCGCCTGCCGCTCCCGGCTAGTCATCTAGCCACGGCCTCAGCCGATCAGAGCGACGTTCCGCTTGCAGATGTCGCAGCGGTAATGCTCACCGCCGTCGTACATTTCGCCAGTTGCGTGCCAGCGCGACTCCTCGTGTGGACACATCGGCTTGGCCACCCGCGCGTAGATGCCCCATAGAAACCGCTTCATTCGTCAACCTCCCCGGCTAGTCATTCAGCGGAACAGAGTACGCGTCCAGAATAGCGCGCAGCCCCCACCTAGCCTCCACGATCCTATCCCACTCGCCCGACTCCACCGCCTCCAGCAGGTCTAGGGCAGCGAACAGGAGCGCCTGGGCGTACGGGAGGTCGAGGATGCTGATCTCGACCGGGGGTTGTGGCACGAAGGAGAGGATAGTGGCTCCGTCACCGCCGCGGACGATCATGCTGCCGCCCCGAGTCCGCGTCCACCAAGTCCGGCGTCGAGTAGCGCGCCCGCCGCGGCATCCAGTGTTGCGCCCTCCCCAGCCTTGTGTTGCAACTCTTCCTCCGGGTCGAGTCCCAACCGGATCTGCATCGAGTGCTGCGACACGCCCGCGATCTGGGCGGCGTTGACCCAATCGAAGTCGTCCGCCTCGGACCGGGATTGCGGGTTGCGCCACTGTGTCTCGATCACGAGGTCGGACAGGTCGCTAATCGTCGGCGTCCCGTAGGCTGCCTCGACGCGGGCGGCGAGAAGCATCACGTCCTCCCACGAGTTCCCGATGTCCACGCCGCGCCGCTCCGCCTTAGCGACCAGGCCGGCCTCAGCGGTTTTCAACGCCTCCCCGGACGGCAGACCGCCGCCTGCGAGCAGATGCAGCGGGGTGCGGGAGCGTCTAGCTATCCGCGAGATCGTCTGCTCAATTGCGGCCAAAACGCCCGCGGGGTCGGCCGCCTCAAGCTGGCCGAACTTCGCCGCCTCCGCCTGAGTATGCAGATACTCGCCCGGCTTATGGATCAGATCAACCGTGTCCGCCGCAACCCCGGTCACATACCGTTGCGGCCACGCCTGGTTATCCAAGATGTCGTGCAAGTCCACGACCTGCTTGTTCAAAGCGTCTTGCTGGGGGAGGACGGAACGCAACTCGGAACGGCCGTACACCTGGCCCAGTGGTTTGTTGCGGAAATGGACAACGGGAATCCCGAGCGGGGACCCGTCCTTGGCGACCCAGGGGAGCGGCCACGGCTCCACACCCCCCTCGATCGGGTCTGTCCACCGCTCCCAGCCGCCGGCGTCCTGCGTGCCGTGCAGGCGGTAGAACTTCTCGACGCGGTCCGGGTAGTAGACGTTCAACCGTTGAATCGCGGCCCGCTTCTCGTTCTGCGGCCCATACGCTTTCGTAGTCCACAGCTTCCCCACGTATTCCAGCGTGTCCGGCGTGTCGGCGGAGTAGACGGCTTTGACCACGTCCGGTCGGTTGAACGTGAACCTCGGCAGCCCCTTCGCCGGGTTGTAGTCGACGGTGACGAACGCGTCGCCTTTGACGAACGTGGAGGTGTGGACTACCCCTTGGAGTGCGTCGGCGCGGTTCCGCTGCCACACGCGGTCAAGCCACTGGCCGAAATTCTCCGGGGCAGGCTCGTCACCGACGAGGGCGTTGAACCCCTCGACCTCCAGCCGTTCGGCAAGGACGTCGATGATCGGCTCACAGAAGTTCTCCGCGAACGCTAGGCCTGATGCTTCGAGGAATTGGCGGGTACGGTCGGCCAACCGGACTTTTTGGTCGCCGTCGTAGTACGACTGAAACAGGGCGTAGTCGGCTAGACGCTGTGAGCCAAGGTCGGCGCAGGCGTCGAGGAAGTCTTGGTCGACGCTTAGGCGTCGGATCGCACGCGGAACAGACGCCAAAGAGCCTCCTACGGATTAGGGGAGCCATCGCCAGTGGCGCTTCCCGCAGCAACCACACTGGTCGTAATCGTGCTCTGACACGTGGCCAAACGGCCAGACCCAGAAGCAGGATCGCTCGCGCCTCCTGAGTTTCCGATTATTCTCACGATGCCAACGCTTCGTCGAGGCATCCTCGATGCTCTGCACAGAAGCCATCTCGGCCTCCTTTCCGCCGCGTCTCGCGGCCTCCCCTTACGGTTTACGAACGGACAGGCTTGTCGCGGAACCGTTCCGCATCCCGACCCGTGAACACCAAATCGCCGCGCCGCACAACCAACGAATCAGGGTCACTCCGATACGCCGTCACGCCCACCCCGGACGGGCCAATCATCAGATCCGTCAGCGCGAATACCAACGCATCCATCCGGTCCGGCGAGTCCTTCTTCCGCTCACCCGGACGAGGCGGCACCCACGACGTCATCTGATCCTCAAGCGCGGTCAGATCAGCGCCTCGCCAGTGATGCACCCGCCCCTGGTCATAGCGGACAGCGACAGGCTCGGCCCGCGCAGACTTCCCGGAACTTGAGGTCACGAGTTTGATGTTCACCCTCGGATCAGCAGTGCGGATCGTATGCCTGACCATCTCGCCACCAAAGTTTTTCTCCGCGACGATCGCCGACGCCTCGTACTGGTGGTAGGCGCGGCACACCTCCGCGGCCCACGTTTCCGGGCCCCCGCGGAGCGTCCGGTCTGCGATCACGTACCCGTGCTGCGTGTGCGACGAGAAGCCGGCAACGATGATGCCGATGCTGTTCGCCCCCGTATCCACGTCCGAGGCGCCCGACGGGTCAACACCAACAACGATCCTGTCCAACTCGGGGAGCACATCCACCCGGTGCTTGTCGATCAGCTCCAACGTCCAGATCGCACCAGGAATGTCCTCGAGGAATTCGCCTTCGAGTTCCTGGCGGGCGGCGCGGCTGTCGCCGTACTCGTCGTAGAGTTCCCGGACGAGTTCGGCTGGGAGGTTGTCGATGTTGTCGATCGTCCGCATGTGCGTAGACACCACATGCGGACTGTCGAGGAGTTGCTTCACGAGGCCGTGGCCTAGCTTCGGTGTTCCCGTAGCGATGATCTTCACCGGGTTGAACCGGACGGCGAACCGAAGCGAGTAGTTCCACGCGGTGTCCCAGTCCCGCCACAAGCCGACCTCGTCGCACCACGCACCGGACAAGTTCTCCCCCTGGATGCGGTAGGCGCCGTCGTCGGCTCCGTCGATCAGGACACGGCTACCGTTCCACAGGGTGAGGGTGCCGTCCGTGCGATGGTAGTCAGCGATGAGCGGAGACATGCGTCCCCCGAACGCTTTGATGAGGCCGGAGTGGCGGCCCTCCATGCACACCTTCCGCGCAGCCTTGTCCGTGGGGGCGATGATCGCCCAGTCGCCGGGTTCGCTTGTGACGATCAGGTCGCGGAGAGTCTCAGCACCAGCCCTCGTTTTGCCTGAGCCGCGGCCACCGCGGATGTACCAGACGCGCCAGTCGTCAGACGGTGGGAGTTGCTCCGTTCGAGCGTTCGTTAGCCACGCTTCCGTTCTTAGACGGGCGAGGAGTTCGAGTTGCGCGCTTTCCGGCCAACTCGTCCACAACCTTGTCGATGGCGACGGCGACGTTGCTGAGCTCAAGAGGATCTCCCTCCTCGACCGGGGCGAATGTCGCGGGCTTCCCCCAGCCACGTTCAGCCAGCCACGCCACGGAGGTTTGTCGGTCGCGCACAGTCACCTGTTTCGCCGTGACGTTCGCGGCGGCAAGCAACTCGACGTCCAGGGTGGCTACGGCGAGGTGGAATTCGGCGAGGCGCTTCCCGTCGTTGCCGACCAACTCTCGGACTTGGCGTGCAAGTCCTTTGGGTCTTCCGCCGGGGTTGCCGGACTGGCCAGGCTTCCAGGGGTTGAGGTTCTCTGCTCGGCCTGTGTTCTGAATGGTCATCGGTCTTATGCGACGTCGCTCAGGAGTGAGAGCAAATCGTCGATGATCGAATCGTCGAACCACTCGCCATGCAGCCGCTGTTCTGCGTACTTAGCGTGGAAGACACGCTCAACGATTGGTCCGCCGGGAACTGTGCGTAGGAGTTTCAGTTCATGGGGGTGAGCGGACTGGAGGTGCCTCAGCCGAGCATCAGGTCGCAATGAGCGGCCGATCTTGATCTCATGGGTCTCGGGCGACCAGATGAAGTAGACGCTCCCGAGTTCGCGCGGATCGTCTTCGATCCCAATACCTCCGCCTCGCGGTCGACTCACCGCATATGAATCGAAGGGGTCGCGATCATACTCGTTAACGCCGAGATCGTTGCGGATAACTGCGGCGAGCACGGGATCGCGGCGGTTGGTCCAATCGGAGCGCGCAGACTCACGTATCTGCACTCTGTCCCCCTTTGGAAAGACTGTTCGGATACCTCGCCTCCTGTTTTTGGGCAGGGGCGGTGAACTCCTGGCCGTGACGGTAGCACGGTGGGCGGTCGGACGCAAGAACCTGCCCTACCTAGCCTGGCCTCACCCGACACGACCTGACCAGACCTTGCATCGCCAGACACGACCTCACCAGGCCAGACATCACCCTACCCGAGTGCTTACCTTGCCTAACCTTGCCGCACACGACCTCACCATGCCGCATCAGACCTGACACGACCTCACCGCACTTCACCATGCCCGGCCGCACCTCGCCGCAGTGCCTACCTAACCTTGCCTAACCAGACATCACCAGACCGTACACCACCTGACCTAACCAGAGTACCTACCTAAGCAACGGCCTCCTCCTGTTCGAGCAGGTGCGCATCCCGCGCCTCCCACTCGTCCAACACCATACGCACTCGCAACAAATCACGATGCGAGCCCTCATCCAACGCCGGCAGAGCATCGAGTTCGGCGAGCCTGAGTAGATCCTTCAGGATCCTGTTGGCCGGATTCGGGGTGGTGATCTGTCGCATCAATCCGACCTGCGCCTCGGTCAGTTCCTTCCCGCGTAGCTGCGGCCTGACCGCCCGCTTTGTGTACACCTTCTCGGAGATTCCATTCCGAGTGATAGTCGAGATCGGGACTCGCTCAATGCGGCTAACCGGCACATGAAGTGCTATTGCAAGATCGCCGACGTCCACGCCGAACCGTTCAGCCAAGATCGTCATCCGAGTCATGGCCTGGTGGTCCCAGCGTTTCCCGTTGCTCGCATTTCCACGAGCGGCGACGAGGAGTCGCTCTCCAGCCGTCTCGCACTTCTCAATGATCACCGGGACCTTCGTGATTTTGGCCCGCTGGCCAGCGAGAATACGAGTTACCCCATCGAGGATCAGCAAGTCTTGGTCGGTGACGATCGGGGGAAACTCTCCCCAGCCGTCGTACACCTGCATGGCCGCGACGTACTCGGAGACGAGGTAGCCATCCTCCCGCAGGCGCGGGAGGATGGTCTCGTCGTTCGGGACACGGAGCCTATCAATCGCAATCAGTTTGGGTGCGACCATCGCTAAGCCACCTCAAGGGCAACAACAGTGAAGCGACCGTAAATCCCGCCCTTCTCGGGCCGGCCATCACCAACGCCTTGTCGCTGGCCAGCGTAGCCGATCACTTGCGCGAACATTTCGGGCGGAACCGTCTCCGGATCGAGATCAAGCTGTAGATTCGCCGCCCATTTTTCGAGCAGCGGACGCGCCCGTCTAACGCTCGCGCGCGCAATAACGACCCGCTGTACATCAACCTCGTAGGAAGTGAGCACTTCATCTGTTTTGGGATCGAGCAACGGGAAACCAAGTCCGAAAGCCTGCGGGATAATCACACCCGCCGCCACGTACCGCATGAACGAGTCGCGCTGCTTTGGCACCTTGAACGCCTTGCCCGCCTCGACAAGGCAGCGGTGGATCATCCGTGCGGGAAGATAGAGATCGCCGTTCTCCAGCCGATATGCGCCCCATTCAGCCTCAGCCTTCGGATCAGGGATAAATTTCGTCCGCTTGCCGGATGTCGCCCAATCGGCCGCGGCCTCTTCTTGCTTGCGCATCGACTCCGGGTTGTGCATCAGAAAGCCGGGCTCAACGCCCTGAATCCTGATCTTGAGCCCGATACCTGAACCCGCGTATTGCTTCGCGAGTTCGAGCAGACTCCTGTTATCGGTAGTAGCCATCTCAGCTACTCCTTTCTGAGTAGCGTCTCGCCACTCGGTTCACGCCGCGAGTACCGCGACGGGTAGAAACGGCGACCCATGAAACCGGGAAGCCAAATACTCGACAGCCAAATCAACCTTGTGTTGGCGGACCCATGCCGGCCACGTGTAGACGAGGCAATCGACGGTTGAACTTGAGCCGGTGTGGTGCCTTGCGATCGTGTACGCGAATGTTGCGGGGTGTGATGTGATTTCTTGGTGTGGGTCGAGGCCGAGGGGGACGAATTTCCCTCCGCGTTTGACGTGGCGGACTTGGCGGCGCGCCTCGTTGCCTGCCCAGTAGCGGGCGTTGAGATGCTGGTATTGGCTAGGCCGATGTTCCTTCAGCAATGCGAGGCAGCGGGTGAGTTCGCGCCAGGTTGGTTCGGCTTGGTACCAGAGGGGACCGTAGGTGAGGATTTTGGAGTCTGGTCCGCTGCCGATCCAGTCGCCGAGTGAGCCTCCGCCTCCGCCGGTTGCTTCGGGCAGCCATTTGAGGAGTTCGCGGATGGTGTCGGCTCGGCTCATGTGGTCTGCCTTTCGCGTCGTCGTTGTTGGGATTCGCGCCAGGTCACGCGGCTTTCTCCTGTGCCCCGCGTGCTTGCGTCACACGGGTAGCGATCCGGTGGGCGTGTGCTTCGACGTTGATGGGGCTGTCCGGGCAGCAGGCGGTGAGGATGCGCATGTACGTCTCCGCGTTGACGGACGGCCTGTCGGGTGGTTTGTGGCGTGCTTGTTGGCGGCGGTTGATTTCGTTGCGGATGGCTTGGCGTTCGGCGGCGGTCACGCGGGCTTCACCTTGACACGGTGCTCCTCGCGGTACTCGCGAGCCCCGAGCCAGCCCTTCTCAACATCCGGTACACCCGCCAAAAGGGATAGCCACCCTTCCATCGTCTCTGCCTCCTCTGGGCTGAGGTCGCCCGAATAGACAAGCGGCCACAGCAACTCGATCGCGTCGTCAGCAGCGAGGGCGGCGGCTACCGCGTCTTCCCGCGAACCGCCCTTTTCGACGGACCACTTCTGGTGGAAGGTGGCGAACTTTTGCTCCGCGTCCCGGTACAAGGAACGGGCATTCCCGCGGCTCATGCGGCGGCTTCCTCTTCGGGGGTGAGCGGGGCGGCTGGGCCATGATTCTCGCACGGGAAATCAGCAAGGCAGCAATCCGTGATGTAGCCGTTTGGATTACCGGGGCCGGGTGGCATCTGTTTGAGCCACACCCGCTCTCCTTCGTGGTTGACGATCATCATGTCGGCCTTCCAGCGGAGACTTTTGAGAATCGCTGCAACGTCGGCGTCCATTATGTGGCTTTCTTTCGTTCGGATTTCAGAGCGTTCACCGCGTAGCCGACACCAACCCGGCCCCGGTACGACTTGCACGACTCGCGGACACCCACGACCGCGGCGAGGGTAAGCCCGTTCGCGGCTGCCAGAAGTGTTCCCAGGCTGCGGGTGTCGGCGTCCTTGCAGCAGTCGAGGATCTTCTGAAGTTCGATTGTTAAATCGGGCAGGCCGTTGGTCGCGAGCTTAGTAGAGGTTCTAGGACTGCCAGTTCTTTCTAGTTCTATCTCTGCTTCTTGCTCTGCTTCTCCCGCGAACCGGCTCCGGTTTTCGTCCGCTCTTTCTCCGGCGTTCTTCCGGTGATTTTCCTCTTCTGAGCGGGCCTTTCGTTCACGTTCGAATCCTCTGTGTGAGTCGTCGTTCCAGTCTTCGTAGTGCGTCAGTTGCACGTACATGACGTGTCCGTGTCGTGTACATCGTGTCTGCTTCATGCGTCCAGTCGTCTGAAGGAACTCCCTGAGGGTGAAAGTGGGGGCGCTGAAAAGGCCGATCGCCTGCCAGTCGGCATCGTGCGCAAACACGATCTGTCCTCGTCCGCGTTTGCCGGCGGCGATGATCGCTGCCCATACGGCTAGCCCTTCGAGGCCGTGTTTGTTCTGAATTGCGGTGCCGGTTCTTCCGGTCGCGAACGTCACGCTGAGCGGCGCGTATGCGGAAGGGCGTCTCATACTTTCCCCCTCGATAGTCGGTTACCAAGCCGACAACTATTGTAGCTATTCGAGAGGATCGCCCCCCGGTCTTTTCCGCAGGCTTGGTAACCAGCAGAGAGGGGCCGGGGGGCGAACTTGGAGGATACGTCACGGGCCATCAGGCCGTCTTCGCCTCCCGCATCGCAGCCGTACACAACTCGCAAGCACAAGTCCTGTAGCCCTTCACGGTCCCGTGAATGAGAGCGCCGGAGCCGCTGCCTGCCGTGCCCTTTCGCCCCAGGTGGGCGTCCAGCTGCGCCTGGCGGGCTCGGGCGTTAAGGTCAGGCAACCCATGCCACGCGCGACAGCAATCGACGCTCGCGAAAGGATCCAACCTTACGATCGCCTCTTTGCGCTGCCGGCCACAGCCACAAGCGCAGGAACCATCAGCGGGCATCGGCGGGTCAGGCTTCACGCGGCTGCCTCGTCGAGTACCCGCTTGCGGAGGCTGGCAGCAATAGAGACGATCTCGCCGCGCGCTTGGAACGGGTCTCCACGCTGGGCGAGAATCCGGCCTGCCCTGTCGAGATCCGCCGGCCGCCACACGTAGGCTTCTGCGCCGGCGTGTAGGAGCGCCTCGATCCAGTCCTTCTGCGCGTCCGTGAGCTTCCCCCGCTCCGTTTTCAACTCCACGAAGATGATGCGCTCGCGGACCAACGTCAGATCCGGGAAGCCTGCCGGACTCTTCGTCGACCGGTACGCGT
Source organism: Gemmatimonadaceae bacterium (assembly GCA_024654005.1). GTDB lineage: Bacteria > Gemmatimonadota > Gemmatimonadetes > Gemmatimonadales > Gemmatimonadaceae > JACDCY01. The sequence goes on from JANLGX010000060.1 coordinate 11,569, forward strand.
GAAAATGACGCCAGCCGAGGGTGCGGGCGAGCTGGACAACTTGCGCCTGCCACTCCTTCTCCGGGAGGTCGGCGAGAGTGGTGAGAGCGGACACGAGCCTCACCGCATGTCCCCGGTGTTGAGGCAGTCGCGGACCCGGCGGGCGAGCCGGCGCGGCCAGACGAGCGCCACGAGGCGTCCGGTGCGCGCGTCCTTGATCACGTAGCATCCGGAGTAGCGGCTGAGCCCGCCGAGGACGTAGCGGCGGGTCACGCGCATCAGAACAGCCCCTCGTCCTGGGAGGGTGGGGTGGCTTCCTCGTCTTCGGGTCGGTTCGGGCAGAGGAACGTGTGCGGCTGCTCGGGGGGAGCCCAGCAGTAGAAGCAGCGGCCCGCGTCTGCCTCGGCTTGCTGACGGGCGGCCGCGTCTTCGCCGACTTCCTGCCGGTAGAGCTTGACCGGATCGTGGCTCACGCGGCCCGCCTTTGCCGCCACGCCTCAGCCCGACACGAATCCGAGCAGTACACCGCCGGACGCTTCGACGCGAACACCCCGCCATAGTTGCCACAGTCAGCCGTTCGTATCCGTTCTGAGGCTGTGCGACCGGCCGGGACAGGCCACGGCGTCACCCGTCCGCGTATCGCCTCACGGGCGTCTGTGACGAGGCCGGTCATCAACCCGTGGCGGACTCTCATGTGGCCGCCGTAAGCAGGCTCATCTGCGACACGGAGGCGGCGAGGTTGCGCTGGGCGACCTTCCAGTAGGCGGGCTTCAACTCGACGCCGACGAAGCGGCGGCCGTGTTGCAGCGCGACGACACCCTCGGAGCCGATTCCGGCGAACGGGGAGAGGACGAGGTCGCCGGGGGCGCTCCACAGCTTCACACATCGTTCAATCACGCCGAGCTGTAGCGGGGCGAGGTGGCGCTCGTCGCGTTCGTCGCGCGCCTGGCGGACGTTCAGCACGTCGGTTTCGCGGATTCCGCCGGGGTAGTCCTTGCCCGCCCTGTACCAGACGGGGGCGGCCCACTCGATCCATTCCTCCGAGGTGATCCACCCGTCCGGGTTGCCGTACCGCTCAGAGACGCCAGCGAGGATCGGCTGCGGATTGTCGCCCGGCTTGCGAAACTGGAGGACGTAGTCGGCGAGCGCCATATGCATCTTCGCCGAGTCCCGCGCGAGGCTCTTGAACAGGAGTCCTTGATCCTTCGTGCGGATCGCTTTCACCTGGGGGTCTTTGTCGATTGCGACCTCGCCGTAGTAGACCCAGCCCGAACGTTCCATAGTCTTGATGACCGATCCGCGGAAGTCTTTGATGCCGACGTAGCCGTCCCGCACCTTCTGTGCCGTGGTTTGGCAGAGGTGGATCGCGCACGAGCGGCCCGGCATCGTGACACGGAGCAGCTCGCCGGCGAGTGTCCGCATCCCCCGGGCGAACTCGCGGAGGTCGTACGTGTTGCCGAGGTCGCGCGGCGAGTCAGAGTAGACGTACATGCCGGGGAACGGCGGCGAGAACACGCTGAGCCCGACGCTGTTGTCCTCGACGGATTCGGCAAGCACTTCGAGTGAGTCGCCAAGGTGAAGCGTCCATCCGTCGCCCTCAGCTACGTCACGATGGTAGGTGGACGGGTCGCGCGACGCTCGCGCGTCGGCGAGGTAGCGGACGATCTGCTCCATCATCTTCTCAGCCTCCGTTGCTTTCCGTTGGACGTTGTTGATCACGACACGCTCCGCCTCGGAGGCGAACACGAACACCTCGACGGGCCGCTCCTGGCCGAACCGCCAGCAACGGCGGATCGCCTGATACCACTGCTCGTACGAGTCGGAGAGGCCGACGAACGCGACGCGAGCGCAGTGCTGCCAGTTCAACCCGAACCCGCAAATGCTCGGCTTCGTCACGAGGACGCGGGTCCGGCCTTCGGCGAAGTCCATTAGCGCTTGCTCCTTCGATTCCGGCGAGTCGGGTCCGCGCACCTCGACCGCTCCGGGGATCGCCCGGGCCAGCGCTTCGGATTCGCGGTTGTAGTCGCACCAGACGATCCACGGCTCATCTGGTTCGAGCGCGATCGCGGCGGCGGTGGCTGCTACCCGGTCGTCGGTAGAGGCGAGACGTGCGGTGCGCCGCTCGTCCAGCGTGCGAGCCTCGACCGGGAACAGCCGATCGTCGTCGGTGCGCCCGTCCCCGAGCCATTCGTGGACGAGTTTCAGCGGCGGCAGAATGTAGCCGTCGTCCTCATAGCCAAGGTCGGACGGCCGTCTGACGGCGATCGCCCATCCGGCGACCCACCGCCAGAACGCCTCATGCGCGTGCCCCTTCAGCCGCCAGTGCTGGACGGCGACGCTGTTCTCGTCGTGGACAAAGTACGTGCCGAGCATCTGCGCTCTCGTCAACACTCCGAGGAACTCGGCGTGGTTGCCAAGCTCCGTGTGATCGTTCGGCGCAGGCGTCGCGGTGCAGCACAGCCGGTAGCGGATGTCCGTAGCCCAGCGGGTCAGATCGTCACGGGTCTTGGAGTCAACCGACTTGAGGATCGAGGACTCGTCTAGCACGAGCGCGGACCACTCACGGTCGCGGAACAGGTGTAGCCGCTCGTAGTTCGTGACGAGGATCGGCGCGTCCGACTCGTCCGGGTGACGCACAGCGGCGACCCCATCAATCGAGAACTTCACGGCTTCCCGCTCCGTCTGCCGTGCAACCGCGAGCGGGGCGAGGATCAGCACGCGCCCGCCCGTGTCACGCTGCGTCGCGTGCGCCCACTTCAACTGCATCAGAGCTTTCCCGAGGCCGGTGTCGGCGAAGATCGCGCACCGCTCCCGATCGAGCGCCCACTCGACAATCTCCCGCTGAAACGGGAACAGGCCGAGCGTCACCGGCAGCTTCCATTCGTCCAGACAGTCCACGGCGACCACGAGAAACCCCGCTCCGACATCGCCCAGCCGACCCCGATGTTGTAAACCGGATCAAGGATCCGCCCCCAGTCGTACACGTGCTCCCACGAGGCGCGGTTGATCTGAAACGTCCCGTAGTCGCCGCCCCGTGAGATCGCACCCGGGTTGAACCCCGACTCCCCGGCGACAACGCAGAGTGCGGTCTGGACCGCAGCAACCCCGGACGGTGCGAACCGTGCGACGACGAGGCGGCGGACGAGCTGGCGCATCCGTGGGGTGGCGTCACCGTGGCGGGTTGAGAGGACGCCGCCGTGGGAGGCGACGTACCGGGCCTCCTTCGCGAGCTTCGGCGGGATCGACGCACCGCGGGCGGACGTGACCGCAACCACGACGAAGGCCAACGCGAGCAGGAACACGAGGACGCCCCTCACGCCGCCGCCCGTGCTCGAAGGTGCTGCATCAGTTGGTGGCCAATCAGCTCCGTGAACGCCGGCGGTACAGCCTCAGCCTCTTCGGGCCAGCGCATCCACTCGACGCCCATGATCGTGCGGCGGGCGAGCGTGCTGAACCCCCGCCCGTACTTGCGATAGAACCAGCGCCCCGGCCCATGCCCGTAGCAAGGCGCGGCCGGCAGTTCTCCGCAAGTGCAGGACGATCCGACTAGCCAGACGCTGCTCTCAAACAGTCGGTGCCGGCGTAACTCAAATCCGTCGTACTGATGGCTGGCCGCCATACAAACGCGCACGGGATCGATCAGCGGGGCGCCCGGCACGTTCTCGATCACATAGGGCAAGCCCGTAGCCTTGAGCACCGGGCGTAGCGGCGTGATGAGGTCAGGGTGGAGATGGGCGCGCTTCGCCGCGTTCTGAAGTAGCGTCCACCGCTGGCAGGGCGGGCTCGCGTGGATCGCATCGAACGGCGGATACCAATTCGCGAACGTCCAAGGGGATGAGCCTCCTTCCAGGAATTCCAGCGCATCCGCCTGGATGAACTCGAACGGGTACCGGGGCTGATCTACATGATCGACCCCTACGACTTCAAAGCCGGCGCGTGCATATCCAACTGCTGCGCCACCAGCCCCACAAAAGAGGTCGAGGAGACGCGGCCTCACGACGCGTCTCCGGAGTGGCTACCGTTCGGCCACTCACCGGGCAATCGCCGAGACGGATCATCCCAGTGGGCGGCTAACGCCTTATGGAGTGCCTGTAGCGGCCGCCGGTTGCCGGTCAGGGTGTAGATGCGTTCAGCCTCGGAGTGCTCCTCGATCGCTTCAGCTCGGCGCGGGTCCGCGTTCTCCTTGTCGGTTGCGCCAGCGTCATCGAAGCCGCGCTCCCAGCCAGCCTCGTACGCACGCTCGTACAGCGTCTCCAGCGGATAGTGCTCGCGGATCGCACCGAAGAAATCGGTGATCTCCCCGTCAGCGGCGAACCACTCGCCTGAGAGCCGAAGCTTGCGATACTTCCGGTGGAGGATCTGCTCGTCTAGGCGGCTACCGGGCTTCGTCCAGATGACCCGAAGCGGATACGGGTTGCCGATTTGCAGGCTTGTGAGGCGGCCGCTCAGCCCGCCGCTGGAGCTTGTCCAGCCGATCTTGATCGGGCCGCCGTGCGTCGATTGGATCGCGTACAGCAGCCCAATGGTGGTGTTAGCAGGGGTTTTGTCGTTGTCCTGTCGGATGCTTCCGGCGGTTCGAATCCGCCAGGCGCCTTCTACCGCTTGTCCATGCGCCTCGCGCATCAGGCTTCCGGATCGTTTCCGTGGCGATACGCGGCCAGCTTGTCGGTGGCACGATGGAGTCTCTTCCGAGACGAGTGGAGGTACACCTCGGTTGCGCGCATATCAGCGTGGCCCATCAACTCTTGAACGTCGTGCGGGTTTGCGTCCGCGTCGAGCAGATCAGTCGCGAACGTGTGCCTAGTCATGTGCGGTTTGCGGTAGCGAATCTCGGCGGCGGCGACGCGCCCGTACTTTCCGGCCCACCACTCGTGGAAGCCGCGTGGCATCATCGGCCTCTCGGGGTACACACGGTTTAGGCGGCGTTCCCCGGTCGTGTGCATCTTCGACACCGACCACGGGAACCAGAGGAAGTGATCGGGCTCAAGGTCTCGGCCGTGGACACCTTCGATCAGCAGCACGTCGATCGCGGTTGCGGTCTCACGGTGAATCGGAACGAGCCGCGGCTTGCCGCCCTTGCCGTGCAGAAGGATGACACGCTCACGAAGGTCGATGTCGCCGAACTGGACACCGCACGCTTCTCCTTTACGCGCCCCGGTATCGAGGAGTAGGTTGACGCGGGCGCGGTCAACATCGGGAAGCAGGCTGGTCGCGCATCCGTTGATGAGCGCTTGCTGCTCGGGGAGCGCGAAGATCGGATAGACCGGCTTCGTGTTGCGCCGCTGGAGTTCGGGGAGCTGGTCGCAAGGGTTGTCAGGGCGGCGGCCAAACCGTTGCGCCCAGCGGAACATGCCGTTCCATGCCGCTCGGAACCGCGCCCACGATCCCTCGGGGATCAGATCCAGAAGGAGGATGAGATCAACGGCCTGGACTTCTTCGAGCGTGGTGTCAGGGATGGCGAGCGCGAGGCGTGAGAGGTCCCGCTCGTACTGATCGAGCGTCCGCGGCCGCGTCCTTCCCTTGCGCTTCCAGGCTAGGTATTCCTGGACGTCGGCCCCTAGCCTGGTCGCCAGGTAGGAGCGATTGTTCGTGTGGCCGCAGAGTATGGCGTGTAGTTCGCGCAGCGTGAAGCTGCGGCCGCCGACGAGATCGGGGGCGGCCCGCGCGGCAAGATGCCGCACGTCTCTCACGAGATCGGCGTACCCTACGCGTTCGATGGTGCGGGCGCTCACGCTTGGGCTTTCTCACGAAGCGCGGCAAGCGCGGAGCGGAGCGGGATGAGCATGGTGACGTCCGGCCCCCATCCGCCTTCTTGGGATTCCTCGTCGTTGCTGAGTGCTTCGGCGGCTTCGGCGACGGCGACCAGCTCGTCCGCGCAATTAACCAGCAGACACACCAGCGCCCGGTCATCATCACTGCCGACCATCAGACGCATACGGCCAGGGTTCAGCGGATCATCAGTCGAGATGCCGGGCAAGAAAGCCCGTCCGTCCTCCCACGGTCTCGGGGCGGCTTTCCCCAGCGCTTCGCGGAGGCGAGTCAGACCCGCGGCGGCGCTCATGTGCTGTCTGCTTTCCGCTCCCGAAACACGGCAATGGCGGCGCGTGCAGATTCCCGCGCTGCGCGCCCGTCCTGATAGACCGCGTCGCGGATCTCTTCCAGCGCGTCCGCGAGTTCGGTGGCGGTGGCCTCCCACCCGTCCCGGTCGGATGCGCGAGACACAAGCTCGGCGAGAGCGGCATCGGACTCGTCGGTCAGCAGCGCGAGGGCTTCGATTGACAGGCCCGCGAGTGCTTCCGCTGTCTCGGCTGCCCGCTCAGGAACAGTCACGGCTGAACCGCCACATCAGCACCATGCACAGGACAGTTCCGAGCGTTGATCTCCCCGCAGCAACACGCCCGGTCGATGAAGTGCTGGCAGCCGCACCGGCGGCACCCGTTGTCGATCCCGATACGGGGCGAGTGCGCGGTTTCTCGGTGCCCGCAGATGCAAACTCCAGGCTCGACGCTCATGTGTCTCCTTTCTGGTTTCCCCCAACAGAAGAAGCGGCGGCGCGACGAGCCTCACCGAGAATCGCGTTGGCGGCGTCGCAACCGTGGCCCTGAGACGAGCACGGCGCGTCACAGTAGGAGCAGTGCCAGCCAGCGCAGTCCTCGCTCATCACGCCGTCTTGGAAGAAGTGGCGACAGCGGGCGTCCTGGCATCCCTTCTTGCCCTGGTAGGCGAGCGGCCCGAGAATCGTGAAGTCACCGAGGCTCATGCCGGTGTGTCTTTCTCGGCTGGCGGGGACACAACAAGAGCAGCGCGGCGCTCAGCAAATGCGGCGAGGACGCAGGACACGGCCGAGTCGCCCGCGTTCGTGTCGAACTTCTCCGCGTCGTCTACGGCGTCGTAGAGGAAACCGAAGTCGCGCTCTGCTTGTTCGGCTCGCACGGCAGTCGCACGAAGCTCACGGCCGAGCAAGCGGACAAACGAGATGTCGCCAGGGCCGAACGAGAATCGGCGCTCTGCGTCGTCTGCGAGCTTCATCCAACGGGCGATGTCGCTCACGCCGCCTCCGCCTGCCAGTCGAACACGCCTTCCGGCTGCGCATACACAGCCGACTCCGACAACCCCTCGGGCGGTGCAACCTCGAACGGGGCGATCCGATACACGCGCTCCAGGATCTCGTCCAGACGACGGCTCAACCGGGACGCCTGCAACGACGCCTCCTGGTCGGCGCCCAACTCGAACGACGCGAGCGTTTCCTCGCAGCCGAGCACGTACGCGTCCGCCGGCCGCATCTCATCGAGGATGATCCGGGTCGGCGCGAACTCAGTCACTGATCCTCCTCGCATCCCTCGGCGTGGTCGTAGCCTGTTGCGCCGCAGCACTGCCACGGCCCGCACTTGCCGCAGAAACCGAAGACCATCTCCGGCCAGTGGCGGTAGCGAAGCCAATGCCACGGGTAGCCCCACTCCTCGCGGCGCAGATAGAGCACATACGGGCGCTTGCCACGGAACGAAACTCGGTACGTGCCCCGGCCGCCGCCCTGCCAAGCCGAACCGGAGATCAGCCCGACCGTGTACGCCCACGTCCAGAACCGATCGGGGATCGCTTCGATGACAGCTCCGCTCACGGGGAAGCCTCAGGGGGAGCCAACCGCTGGCGGCGAGCCGAAATCTCCGCGCGAGCCGCCTTGACCGCCACCAGGGGGAGCCTTACTTCAAGCGCGTCGATGTACGCCTGATCGTGGCGCTCTTGCGCTCGACGCTTCTCCAACGCTCGCTCCAGGACCGCGTTCCGCGTGGCGAGCCGGTTGTTTCTCTTGGCCTCCGCCGAGCAGGAAGTCTTTGCGCCGTGTAGTTCGCGCTGGAGATAGGCCACCAGCTCCGATGCGACGATGCCAGCCACGGGCGGCTGCGCCGCCACCCCGTTCTGCTCTTCCCCGCTCACTGCTGCCTCCCCCCGTTCGCTTCCTCACGTAGACGAGCCAAAGCAGCATCGAGTACGAGGGCTGCATCACCGGACGCAGCGGAGAATCCATCGACCGCATTGGGGCCGTCGGTCAGCTTGTATGGCATGGGCGTCCCTTCGTTGCTGCGGCTTCGAGGTTGCGGAGGTTCCCGAACACGCTCACCTGCCCGCCGCGCGGAAGAACGCTGAGCTACCCGCTCGCTTGTCGCCCGCCTGAACGAACATCACGCCGACCGCCTTGCACGCCTTGTGAATCTCAGATCCCGGAATCCGCAGATGGTCGCCGATGGCTTCGTTCTTCCGTCCGTGGCGAGTCCGAGGGTCACGGGTGGGCCATTCGTCTTCCCAGTCACATTCGATGGCCTGGGCGCCGCTCTCGTCGCAGGCAAGGACGAAATCGTCCGCGTTGATTCTGAGTTCGTCGGCGAGTTCCCGCACAAGTTCCAGGTGAAGATCGCGGCTCACCTGCCCGCCAACCAATCGCGCAAAGCCTCGTCCCGCTCCGCCCGGTCACGCCGCCACGACTCAGCG
>JANLGX010000062.1 GCA_024654005.1 Gemmatimonadaceae bacterium
CACCACTCGATGACGGGGACAGAGGAAGACGAGGAAGAGGACGAGTAATGGCCGATCCCCGGCCGCTCTCCAAGGCCCAGCGCGCAGCCGCGCGGGCACGTAACAAGGCAACCCAACGCGCACTCGCCGCCGAGTACGGGCAGGCATGGGCTCGCATCCGCAAGAATCTCGACGCGCTCGCGGCTCGAATCGAGAAGGCCCGGGCGGCGGGCGAGACCGTCAACCCCGCGTGGCTGTACCAGCAGGACCGCTTGCAAGGACTAGAGCGGCAGGTGTACGCCGAGATAACGCAGTTCACGGACTTCGCATCCCGGCGCATCACTGCCGAACAACTAGCGGCAATCGAGCATGGCCGCGGCGACGCGGCTGACCTGATTCGCGCCAGCCTTGGTAGCCCCCCTCCCGGGGCTGGCGCGTTTCAGGTCATCCTCCTGGTGGTCGCCACCGAGTCCATTGTGGGCAGGATGGGCGACGGCACCCCGATCGCGCGGTACATGGCCGAGAGCATCGGCAGCACCACATGGGATGCGGTGCGCAGCACTCTGGTACAGGGCGTCATCGAGGGTTGGAACCCCCGCAAGACCGCGCGCATCGCAACCGAGCGCTCGGGGCTACCGCTTGCACGCACGCTCGTCACCGCTCGCACGGAGACCATCAAGGCCTACCGTGAGGCGTCGCGTCAGACCTACGCTGCCAACAGCGTGAAGAAGGGTGGCGTGCTCAAGGGCGTCTTCTGGGAAGCCACACTAGATCGACGTACCTGTCCCATCTGTATTGCCAGCAACGGTGAGTTCCATGAGCCCGACTATTCGCTGGCATCTCACCCCTCGTGTAGATGTACGCTCGTACCAGTGACCTCCACGTGGGAGGAACTTGGCTTCCCCGACGTGCCCGAGACGCGGGTAGTGGTGGAGGACGGTTCCGCATGGTTTGCACGCCAGTCCACTGACATACAGCGTGAGGTTCTCGGCCCCGGCAAGTTCGACCTCTACAGCGCGGGCGACCTCGACCTGCGTGACCTGATCCAACACACCCGTTCACCGATATGGGGTCCGGGACGCCGCGAGCGTTCGCTGGCGGACCTCACCAAGTAACACAGCGCGGACGGTCACAACAGCGGGTTCGATTCCCGCACGCGCTATGCAGTACCCATGAGGGCGCCTAGATGGCGCCCTTCTCATACAACGAAAGGACAGGCCAGGTGCCTGACGACGACACCGGCTCCGAGACGGAGACCGACACGACCACGACGACCGATGCGCCCACTGGCACAAAGGATGCCACCACAGCAACGGGAGACGAGTTCGACGCCCCGAGGGCCAAGGCTCTCATTGACAAACTCCGCCTCGCGGAGAAGCAGGGCAAGACTGACGCGAAGGCGCTTGCGGACGCCACGGCCAAGTTGGCCGCGATCGAAACCGCTGCGCTGAGTGAGCAGGAGAAGGTTGCCAAGGAACGCGATGACCTCAAGGCGGGGTTCACCGCACTCGAAGCGACCAACCGCGAGAACGCCGTCAAGCTGGCCGTGTTCTCCAAGCAGGCCGAGATGGGCATTGCCGATAGCGATCTCGCTCTCGCGATGCTCGACCGTTCCGCAATCGAGTACGACGACGCAGGGCAGCCGACCAACGTTGGCGACCTGCTCACCGCGCTACTTGACGCCAAGCCGATCCTCAAGGGGACACCGGCGAAGCCTCCCACCCCCAAGGTCAACTCGGG
>JANLGX010000067.1 GCA_024654005.1 Gemmatimonadaceae bacterium
GCGCTACTGGCCGCGCACACTCTGGCGAAGGTCACCGCTTCCGGCGCCGGCAACAGCTGCGACGTGCTCACGGAGATCACCGCGGACCACTGCCTTGAGTTGCTGGCGGCGATCCACCCGGCGGCCAAGCCGGGGGCTGCGTGGTTCTGTTCGCCGGAAGCCGAAGAGGTCGTCTTCAACGCCCTGAAAATCGCTGGCGGCGGAAATACTCGCGACATCCTGGCCGGCGCCGATCAGCCGAGATTCCTCGGCTACCCGATCTACACCTCCAGCAAGCTGCCATCCGGCATCGCGACCGACTACAGCGCGGCGGCGATGATCGGATTCGGCAATCTGCGCATGGCGGCCACGCTGGGCAGCCGGCGCGGCATCCGTGTTGCGCTCTCCAGCGAGCGCTACTGGAGCGAGGATCAGATCGGCGTTAAGGGCACCGAGCGCTTCGACATCAACGTCCACGATATGGGCTCGACAACGGTCAAGTCGCCGTTCGTCGTCCTGGTCGGAAACTGATCTACTGAATCATGGCCGGCGCGAGTCGGCCAATTCCAACTCATTTGTAAGGAACCACAATCATGATGCCCCTCCAAAACACCTGCACCAAAGTCATCATCACGCCGCAATCGCTTTCGGCCGCAGGCACGGCCACCGAGTACGTCGATACCCTCGGGTACGACGAAGCTGCCATCGATTTCATCATGGACAGCCAGGCTGCTACCACCAGCAATCCGGCCGTGCTGAAGCTCGGTGAAGGCGATACCAGCACCGCCGCGACCGACATCACTGCGTTCGTCGGCGACGCGACTGACGGCTACACCATCCCGGCAACGCAGACAACGCCCGGCGTCACTCGGCTGAACGTCGATTTGCGGGCGCGCAAGCGCTATCTCGCTCTGACCGTGACGGTCGGCGATGTGGCGTGTCTCGTGTGCGCTGTCGGCACGTTCGGCAAGGCTGCGGATTCGACCACGGCCCGGGCTGGAATGGCCGGCGTGGCTGACGGCTGAGCAAGGAATACGGACGCGCTACTCACCTAGCGCGTCGCGGGAACCGTAACCCGCACCTTAACCCTGGTGAGAGGAACAAAATTGAAGCTGAATTTAGGAGCAGGCAGTACCGTACTTGAGGGCTATGAGGCGCGTGATGGCGCTAATGGCGACGTGCTTTATCCGTTGCCGGACGCCGATGGAAGCCTTGACGAGATCAGGGCCTCGCACGTCTTGGAGCATTGGTCGCATACCGCGGTGGCGACGGTGCTCAAGCATTGGGTGTCGAAACTTGCGCCAGGTGGCTTGCTGCGCATCGCCGTTCCGAACTTCGAGAAGATCGCCAGGGACTACCTGGACGGCAAGGAGTTTCAGATCCAGGACTACGTATTCGGCTGCCACGTCGATCAGCGCGACATGCACGGATGCGGGTTCGACTCTGAACTTCTGACCGAGCTGTTGATGGATGCCGGGCTGGAACGCCTGCATCACTGGAAGTCTGAAATTCAGGACTGCGCAGCGTTGCCGGTGAGCCTGAACATCGGCGGCTACAAGCCGAGTGGGACGGCGAAGGTCTGCGAGGGCACGGTGGCCGTATTGTCTGCACCGCGCTTCGGCCCGGTG
>JANLGX010000069.1 GCA_024654005.1 Gemmatimonadaceae bacterium
GAGGTAGAGCGACAGACGGCGAACCGTGGATTCAGCTATGCGCTTCATGGAGCTTGTGAAATCATTCACAAACTTATTTCCCGGGGCGTCCCGATACCAGTAGGTGTAGGCCGGAAGCGGGCTTATGGCTTATCTTCGGGTTGATGCCGGTTCACGTGACGTCCGAAATCGGAGCGCTCCGCTCGGTCCTGGTCCACACGCCGGGTCCCGAGCTCCTGGCCGTGACTCCCACGACCCGCGAGACCTACCTCTACGACGACATGATCGACGTGCGGGCGGCGGGAGAGGAGCATCGCCGGTTCGTCGCGATCCTCGAGCGGTTCACCGAGGTGCATCAGGTCACGGATCTGCTGTGCGACGTCGTGGCCGACGACGAGGTCCGCGAGAAGCTGTGGCGCGAATCCATGGACATCATCCCGTCCGAGCCGCTGACGCGGGAGATCTACGAGCTGCCGCCCGAGCAGCTCGTGCGCACGCTCATCGAAGGCAGGGAGGAGCCGCCCGGCCCGCTCGCGCGGAGGCTCAACGAGTCCGGCTACCTCATGCCGCCGCTGCCGAATCTGTTCTTCACGCGCGACGTCGCGATGGGTCTCGGCGAGCACGTGATGATCGGATCGATGCGCTACGGCGTGCGCTGGAGTGAAGAGCTGATCATGAAGGCGATCTTCTCCGCGCACCCGCGGCTCACGAATCAGGGGATCCTGTACGACGGCTCCACGGAGCGCAGGATCAACTACACGCTGGAAGGCGGCGACGTGCATCCGCTCCGGCGCGATCTCGTGCTCATCGGATTCAGCGAGCGCTCCAGCCCGGCGGCGATCGAGAATCTCGCCGAGCTGCTATTCGCGCAGACCAGCATCACCGACGTCATCGTCGTGGTGATGCCGCGGGAGGACATCGCGATCCACCTGGACATGATCTTCACGCACGTGGACCGCGAGCTGTGCGTGGTGTATCCGCCGCATTTCATCGGACCGGAGCGGCTGCCGATTCTGCACTGGAAGAAAGGGAAGGCGCAGATGACGGAGATGCCCACGATATTCGCGGCGCTCCAGGGCTGCGGCCTGAAGCTGGAGCCGGTGATGTGCGGCGGCAGTCGCCGGATGATTCAGGAGCGCGAGCAATGGGCGTCGGGCTGTAACTTCGGCGCGTTGCGACCCGGGCTGGTCACGTCTTACGCGCGAAACGAGGCGACGCTGCACGAAATGGAGAAGGTCGGCTTCCGGATCGTGTCGGCCAAGGATTTTCTGGACGACGCGGTGGAGATCGGCGAGGACGAGCGGGCAGTCATCACTTTCCCCGGCGGCGAGCTGGTGCGCGGGGGCGGCGGCCCGCGCTGCATGACCTGCCCCGTGACGAGGGACGACCCCTGGGACTGAGCGGCGGGATCCACTCCGCGCCGGCGGACACCGTGCTGACGACTCGCGCGCTGGAGTATCTGTCGGCCGGACCGGCCGACGCGGTGGATCTCATCGCGCACGTGTGTAACCTGCCCGGCCCCCCGCGCACGGTTGCCGAGCATCTAGCGGCCGCGATGTTCGCGGGCCGGACCGATTTCGAGAAAGGGATCGACGGAAAATGGCGGATCGTGGCAGCTCCGACCGTTTCCGCGTCGCGTCCCAACGGAAGGCTCAGCGAGCCCGCGCTCGACCGAATCGACTCTCTGTCCTACGTGGTGGTCGACGTGGAGACCACCGGCACCAGCGCGATGTTCGGCGACCGGATCACCGAAGTGGCGGCGGTCGTCGTGCGCGACGGCGCGATCGCGGATGTGTTCGAGACCCTGGTGAATCCGCAGCGGCCGATTCCGCCCTTCGTCACCGCGCTCACCCACATCACCTGGGACATGGTGAAGGATGCGCCGACGTTCGAGCAGGTGGCGCCGCGACTCATGTCCGCCCTCGCGGGCCACGTCTTCACGGCGCACAACGCGAAGTTCGACTGGCGGTTCGTGTCCACGGAGATGCTACGCGCGACGGGGAACCGGATTCAGGGGCGGCAGCTGTGCACCGTGAAGCTCGCGAAGCGGCTTCTGCCGCAGCTATCCCGGCGCTCGCTGGATCATCTGGCCCGGTACTACGGCGTGACCATTCATGCGCGCCATCGCGCAGGCGGCGACGCTATTGCGACCGCGGAATGCCTGGTGAAGATGCTGCGGCACGCGAACGACGCGGGGCTGCACACGTGGGCCGATCTGCAGCGGTTCGCCGGCGCGCGCGCTCCGCGGAAGCCGCGGCGCAAGTCCGCGCTGCCGGCGCCGGCAATCAACGACCTGACGGCGTGAGCAGGCCCGAGCCGCTGGTCCAACCCGTTCAGATCGGCGATCTGAAATGTCACGCCATTCAGGCCGGCGGTCAGCGCCTCGACGGCGGAGCGATGTTCGGTGTCGTGCCGAAGCCGCTGTGGGAGAAGAGGATTCCGGCCGATGAGCGCAACCGGATCCAGCTCGGGATGCGTTGCCTGCTGATAGAGCATCCGGACGGGCTGCTGCTGATAGACACGGGCGCTGGGAACAAGGAAACGCCGAAGTTCCTCGACATTTACGGCGTCGAGAACGAGGGCCAGCAGTCGAGGACCGCCCTGGAGGACGGCATCCAGGCGGCAGGATACACGCCGGAGGCGGTAGACGTCGTGATCAATACCCATCTGCACTTCGATCACGCCGGCGGGAACACGTACACTGATGCGACCGGCGAGCTGGAAGTGACTTTCCCGAGCGCCGAGTACTACGTGCAGCGGGGTGAGTACGACTACGCGACGCACACCAACGAGCGCACGGCGGCGAGCTACTTCGATCGCAACTGGGTGCCGATCGAGCGGGCCGGAAAGTTGCGGTTGTTGCAGGGAGAGGCCGAGGTGATGCCGGGGGTCCGTGTGATCCTGACGCCGGGCCATACCCCGTTTCACCAGAGCGTTGTCGTGACGTCGGGAGCGGATCGCGCTTGTTTCCTGGGAGACATCGCCCCGACCGCGGCGCACCTGCCGCTCCCGTGGATAATGGGCTACGACGTGGAGCCGCTCGTCACGCTGGAGACCAAGCGGCGGCTGTTCGCGCAGGCGCTGGCAGAGAACTGGTTGTTGATATTCGAGCACGACGCGGTGAAGTCATGGGGGCGCATCGCGCACGACGGAAAGACTTACAGTCTCGTGGAGAACGGCTAATGAATCGGTTGCTGGCACTGTTCGGTTCGGTGTTGCTCATCTCGGTCGCGGCTCCCGGATTGTCCGCGCAGGCGCGGACGGACCGTGCTCCTGCCGGACCCACGATCCAGGCGGCGCGCGCCGGAATTACGGCGCCATCGGCAGCGGCATCGGTCGCAAACGACGCCCAGTTGGAGACGCCCTCGCGGGAGAGCGCGGCCATCATGATCGTCGGCGGCGCGGCCCTGCTCGCCGGGCTCCTCATCGGCGGAGGCGCCGGGACGGCGATCGCGGTCGGAGGAGCGCTGCTCGGCCTGTACGGCTTGTGGATGTACGTTCGCTGAACCGACACACGTCCTCCCAGCCGCTTTCGCTCCTCCTCCCGCGGGAGCGCCGGTGAAGTTCAAGACCATCGTCGAGCCGTTCCGCATCAAGGTGGTCGAGCCGACCCGCCAGACCACCGACGCTGAGCGCGCTGCGGCGATCCGCGCGGCGCACTACAACGTCTTTCAGCTCGACGCCGAGGACGTGCTCATCGACCTCCTCACCGACTCGGGAACGGGTGCGATGTCGGTGTACCAATGGGCCGGCATGATGCGGGGCGACGAGTCGTACGCCGGCGGGCGCTCCTTTCACGCCTTCGTCAGGTCGGTGCAGGAGATCACCGCATTCCGGCACGTGATCCCCACGCACCAGGGACGCGCCGCCGAGCACATTCTCTCGGGCGCGCTGCTCAAGCCCGGGTCGATCGTCCCCAACAACACGCACTTCGACACTACGCGGGCGAACGTCGAGCACAGGGGCGCGGTGGCCCTCAATCTGCCGGTGGCGGAAGCCCGCGAGCCGCAGACCGTCCACCCCTTCAAGGGGAACATGGACGTCGCCGCGCTCGAGCGGGTCCTGGCGGAGAACGCGGGCAACGTGCCGCTGGTGATGACGACGGTGACCAATAACGCCCAGGGCGGCCAGCCGGTGAGCATGGAGAACATCCGCCGTACGTCGGCGCTCTGCCGCGCGCATGGCGTGCCCTTCTTCATCGATGCCTGTCGCTTTGCCGAAAACGCGTGGTTCATCAAGACCCGCGAGCCGGGCTATGCCGACAGGACTCCGCTGGCGATCGCCCAGGAGATGTTCTCGCTCGCCGACGGCTGCACGATGAGCGCGAAGAAGGACGGGATGGCGAACATCGGCGGATTCCTCGCGATGAACGACGACGCCCTCGCCGTCACCTGTCGCAACTCGCTCATCCTCGCCGAGGGATTCCCCACCTACGGTGGGCTCGCCGGCTACGACCTCGAGGCCATCGCGGTCGGGCTGGGCGAGGCGCTCGATCCCGACTACCTGCGCTACCGAATCCGCTCGGTCGAGTATCTCGCCGAAAAGATGGTCGCAGCCGGGATTCCCGTCGTGCGTCCGGCGGGCGGCCATGCGCTCTTCCTCGATGCCAGGGGCTGGCTCCCGCACATCCCGCAGAGCCAGTACCCGGGGGTGGCGCTCTGCATCGCGCTGTACGTCGAAGGGGGCATCCGCGGATGCGAGATCGGCTCCGTGATGTTCGGGCAGCAGCCGGACGGCAGCGAGCGCCCCGCCGACATGGAGCTGGTGCGGCTCGCCTTTCCGCGCCGGGTCTATGCGCAGAGCCACATGGACTACGTGGCCGAGGTGCTGTTGCACGTGAACACAATCGCGAAGGACATTCGCGGAGTGCGGATCGTGGAGCAGCCGCGGGTGCTCAGGCACTTCACGGCGAAGTTCGAACCCGTGCCCCGCTAGCCGCTAGCCGCTAGCCGCTGGCAGTCGCGCGCGACTCGGCGGGAACCCGGCAGCTACTTCCTCTTCTGATATGTCCCGACGAGCTCTCCCTGCGCGAGGATGTGTCCCTCCATTGCCTTCTCCAGCGCCGCCTTGGTCGGTGAGCCAAGGTCGCCGAGCGCGGTGTCGAGCGCATAGAGCTTGAAGAAGTAGCGATGCCGTCCGATTGGCGGGCACGGCCCGCCCCAACCGGTGCGCTTCCAGTCGTTGAGTCCTTCGCGCACGCCGGCTGGCAGATGCGTGGACGCACCTTCGCCGAGGCTGGTGACGGAGACCGGGATGTCGTAGAGCACCCAGTGCACGTACGTCATCTTCGGGGCTTTGGGATCGGGCGCGTCCGGATCGTCGGAAATGAGCGCGAAGCTCTTGGTCTTCGCCGGTGCGCCGCTCCAGGCGAGCGGCAGCGAGATGTCCTCGCCCTCGCAGGTGAACCTGGCCGGAATCTCCGCATTCGGCGCGAAGGCGGCTGATACGACGGTGATGCTCATGGGAGTCACTCCGCGGTTGGTGCTCTGATCACGAAGATAAGGTGGGCGAACGACCGGCTCTCGGCTAGCAGCGCGGGCGGACCCTTTCGGCCGCTCCGGCCCGGGACCAGCTTATGCTACCGCTATGCCGAGCTACCGCGCAGGTCTTCGTCCTTTCCTCGCCACGTTGCTTGTCGCGAGCCCGCTCGTCGCGAGCCCGCTCGGCGCCCAGTCGCGCGAGCTGACCGTGGCCGACAGCTCGCCATTCAGGCCGCTGCCGCTGCCGGCGCCGAACGAGCAGCGCACGGGCGCTGGCCGTCCGGGGCTGCGTTACTGGCAGCAGCGCGTGGACTACCGCATTGCCGCGTCACTCGACACCGCGAGCCACCTGCTGAAGGGCCGGGAGACGATCCACTACGTCAACAATTCGCCGACCGCGCTGTCGTATCTCTGGCTCTTCGTCGAGCAGAACGCCTGTGCACCGAACAGCATCGGAAGCACGCTGAACCAGCCACCGCTCGTCTTCGGCGAGGTCGCGTTCGACTTCTCCTGCGGGAGCTTCGTCGGCAGACCGACGATTGAGTCGCTGACGATCGGCGGCCTCGAGGCGAAGCGCACGAACTATGGCACCACGCTCCGCGTCGACCTCGGCAGGCCACTGGGGTCGGGACAGTCGCTCGAAATGGAGGTGGCCTGGCACTTCACCGTCCCCGAGCAGGGCGTTGGCCGCATGGGACGCGCCGGCGCGCTCTACGAGATTGCGCAGTGGTATCCGCGCATGGCGGTGTACGACGACGTCCGCGGCTGGAATCACGAGCCATACATCGGCGCCGGCGAATTCTATCTCGAGTACGGCAGCTTCGACGTCACGCTCACGCTCCCTGCCAGCTACATCGTCGCCGCGACGGGTGAGCTGAGGAATCCTGAGCAGGTGCTGACGCGGAACCAGCTCGCGCGGCTCGCGAGCGCGCGGAAATCGGACACCGCCGTCGCCGTCATCACGCGCGACGAAGCGGGCAGGCCGGGGCGCACGCGGCCCGGCAACGGGCCGTACACCTGGCACTTCACGGCCGACAACGTGCGCGACTTCGCCTGGGCCGCCGCCCCGAACTGGCAGTGGGACGCCAGCAACCTCGACGGCATCCTCATCCAGACGCTGTACCGTTCGTCCGCCGACAAATGGCCGGAAGCCCACGCGATGGCGCGCGGCGCCATCAGGCACTTCAGCGAGCAGTGGTATCGCTATCCGTACTCGCATGCCACCACGGTCGAGGGGCCGATTGCCGGCATGGAGTATCCCATGCTCACCTTCGTCGCCAACAACACCACGCGCGAAACGCAGCAGTGGGCGCTGGCACACGAGTTCGGGCACGAGTGGTTCCCGATGATCGTCGGCTCCAACGAGCGGCTCTATCCGTGGATGGACGAGGGGTTCAACACGTTCGTCGACCTCCAGAACGCCGCCGAGTACTTCGCCGGCACGCCTTACGGCGACACGATTCAGGTCAATCCGCTGCGGATGGCCGTCGAGCACTCACGCGCGGGGGACGATCAGCCCCTCATCACGAATCCCACGGAGGTGCGCGACCTGATGTGGGTGGGCTACCAGAAGCCGGCGCTTATGCTCAGGACACTACGCGAGGAGGTGCTCGGCCGCGACCGCTTCGACTTCGCCTTCCGCGAGTACATCAAGGCGTGGGCATACAAGCACCCGACCCCGGCGGACTTCTTCCGCCTCATGCGCGACGCGTCGGGGGTAGAGCTCGACTGGTTCTGGCGTGACTGGGTGTTCACCACGGCGCGGCTCGATCAGGCGGTGGACTCCGTCTCTACCGACACGAGCGGTCGGGCGAATGTCCACATGACGAATCGCGGCACGATGACAATGCCTGCCGAGCTCCTCATCACCTTCGACGACGGCTCGACTGAGACGGTGCGCCTGCCGGTACAGATGTGGAACCTCGGCCACCAGTTCACCTATCGCGTACCGGCAAAGAAACCGGTGCGCCGCGTAGCGGTCGATCCGCGGAACGTGCTGCCCGACCTCGACCGGTCGAACAACGACTGGACGAAACGGTGAGCTGAGGTTGGCCGGCCGTCGCCGGCCAGACTGTTGCCGGCCCGCCCCTTTTATCCCGGACTATGTTGACCGGCAGAGCGCTGGCGGCTAACTTCCATGCATATAACGTGATAAGTGGCCGAGCCTGGCAGCTCGTCCCACCCTCCGGCCCTCGGCTGTCTCGAGGTGTGCTGCAGGAGTTCCGGCCATGGCGGCGTCCCGTTCACGCGGAGCGTCGTCTCCGCGGACTCCTTAATGGGTCCGCGTTTTTTGTTTAATGCTGTGAGGTAAATGACAATCCAGGACACGACAAAACGAGTTCGCGTCAACAAACAGATCCGCATCAGCCCCATTCGTGTGATCGCCGCCGACGGCGCGCAGCTGGGGATCATGGAAGTCGATGCCGCGCTGGCCCAGGCAGAAGAACAGGGGCTGGATCTGGTCGAAGTTGCTCCGACTGCACGCCCGCCCGTCGCCCGGATCATGGACTATGGCAAGTTCAAGTTCGAGCAGGCGAAGATGGCGCGGCAGGCCAAGAAGAAGCAGCACGTGATTCAGCTGAAGGAGGTGAAGTTCCGCCCCGGCATCAGCGAGCACGATTTCGACACGAAGACGCGGCACGCGCGGAAGTTTCTGGGTGAAGGCAACAAGGTGAAGGTGACGTTGATGTTTCGCGGCCGGCAGATCGCGCATCCCGAGCTGGGACGCCAGGTGCTCGATCGCGTAGCTCAGAGCCTGGCGGACGTCGCGAAAGTGGAGAGCGAGCCGAAGTTCGAAGCGAAGTTGATGATCATGATTTTGGCACCGAAATGACAGCTGGCAGCTAGCAGCTAGCAGCAAACCGATAAATACGCAGAGCAATAGATGCCGAAAATGAAATCGCACAGGGGCGCCAGAAAGCGCTTCAGCCTGACCGGAACCGGCAAGGTGAAGCGCAACAAGGCGTTCAAGAGCCATATCCTCACGAAGAAGACGTCCAAGCGGAAACGCCGCCTGCGCCAGTCCACCACGGTGGGCACGCTCGGCGAAGCCAAGAACCTCAAACGACTGCTGCAGTTATAAGCAGCTAGCTGCTAGCTGCTAGCTGCTCGCTGTTTTTTCCCGGAGTCATCCATGCCAAGAGTCAAATCGAACGTCGCGCGACTGAAGCGCAAAAAGCAGGTAATGAAAGCCGCGCGCGGCGGATTCGGCGCGCGCAGCAAGCTGTGGAAGGCCGCGAAGGAGAACGTCGAGCGCGGCTGGCGGTACGCGTACCGCGACCGCAAGAACAAGAAGCGCGATTTCCGCCGCCTCTGGATCACCCGCATCAACGCCGCCGCCCACCAGCACGAGATGAGCTACAGCGTGTTCATCAACGGGCTGAAGAAGGCCGGGATCGAGATCGACCGGAAAGTGCTCGCGGATCTCGCGGTGCGCGAGCCGGAAGCGTTCGCCGCCATCGCCGACAAGGTGCGCTCCGCCATCAAGGCGGCGTGACCGGTCGGCGCCGCGGCGCCGGTGTGGTGAGGTTCAGCGGCTCCGCGATAGATTTGCGGAGCCGTTTTGTTTCAAACACAGCTAGCAGCTAGCAGCTAGCAGCTAGCTGCTAGAAGCCAACTAACCCGAAAGGACCTTGAGTCTAGTCAGCGCCGCAGAACAGCTAGAACGCGAAGGACTGGAGCGAATCGCCGCGGCCACCACGCGCGAGGAGCTCGAGGCCGCGCGCACCGCGCTGCTCGGACGCAAGAGCGGCCGCCTGACCGCGCTCCTCGGCGAGCTGCCGAAGCTCTCGCCCGAAGAGAAGCGCGCGGCGGGCGCGGCGCTGAACAAAGCCAAGCTCCTCCTCGAAGGTCGGCTGGGCGAGCGCGAAGCGGAGCTGGCTGCCGCGGCGCGCAGCCGCTCCGCGCCGGTCGACGTGACGATGCCGTCCAGACCACGTTGGCGCGGCGCCAAGCACCCGGTCACGCTCATCATCGAGGAAGTCGAGCAGATATTCCGCGAGCTGGGCTTCACCGTCGCGCTCGGCCCCGAGGCCGAGACCGAGTGGTACAACTTCACCGCGCTCAACTTCCCGCCCGACCATCCCGCGATGGACATGCACGACACGCTGTACCTGGGTGACGACATGCTCCTGCGGACCCATACGTCCCCGGTGCAGATCCGCACGCTCCAGACCTACGGCGCCCCGGTCAGGATCATCGTTCCGGGGAACGTCTATCGGCGCGATTTCTTCGACGCGTCGCACGCGCCGATGTTCGCCCAGATCGAGGGCCTCGCGGTCGACGAAGGCGTGAGCTTCGTGGATCTCAAGGCGACGCTCACGCACTTCGCGCAGCAGCTGCTCGGAGAGATCAGAACGCGCTTCCGCCCCAGCTTCTTCCCGTTCACCGAGCCGTCCGCGGAGATGGACGTGCAATGCGTCACCTGCCAGGGCTCCGGCTGCGCTACGTGCAAGGGCAGTGGCTGGCTGGAGATCCTCGGCGCCGGCATGGTGCACCCCGAAGTGCTGTCCGCTTCAGGCGTGGACCCGGAGCAGTACACGGGGTGGGCGTTCGGCATGGGCCCGGGACGGATGGCGATGGCGCGATACGGCATCCCAGACATCCGCGCGCTGTACGACTCCGACGTGCGCTTTCTCCAGCAATTCGCGCGATGAACGCGTCGCACGAGTGGCTGCGCGACTTCGTCCCGGCTGATCTCCCGCCGCGCGAGATCCGCGACATTCTCACGGCGCGCTGCGCGACCGTAGAGGAGATGCGGCCTGTCCGCCAGGATCTCGCCGACATCGTGATCGGCCGCGTGGTCGAAGCGGCGCGCCACCCGGAGTCGGATCATCTCTGGCTCACCAAGGTGGACGCCGGGCGCGGTGAGCTGCTCGACGTCGTCTGTGGCGCGCCGAACGTCGCCGTCGGGACCGCCTATCCGTTCGCGCCCGTCGGGGCAACGCTCCCCGGCGGACTCAAGATCGAGAAGCGGAAGATCCGCGGGCAGCTGTCGAACGGCATGCTGTGCTCCGCGCGCGAGCTGGGACTGGGGCAGGATCACGAAGGAATTCTCGCGCTCGAGACGGACGCGAGCCCCGGCGCGTCGTTCGTCGAGACCGTGGGCGCGGGCGACACGCTGTTCGTGGTCGACGTCATGCCCAACCGTCCCGACCTGCTGTCGCACCGCGGCATCGCGCGCGAGCTCGCGGCCGCCACCGGAGTCCCGCTGCGGGAGTTCGCCGGCGAGCCGTGGGCAGGCATCCCTAGCGAGCCTCCACTGCCGCGAACCGAATCCGGCACTGGCGCTACTGACGGCGTCACCGTGGGCATCGAGGACCGCGAGGGCTGCACTCGGTATGCCGCCGTAATTATTCGCGGAGTGCGCGTGGCGCCGAGCCCGGAGTGGCTCGCGCGCCGGCTCACGGCGATCGGTGCGCGACCGATCAACAACGTGGTCGACGCCACGAACTACATGCTGCACGGGTACGGCCAGCCGATGCACGCCTTCGACCTCGCCAAGCTCGGCAAGAGCGTCACCGTCCGCCGGGCCAGGGCGGGGGAGAAGCTCGTGACGCTGGACGGCGTCGAGCGAACGCTGACCGACGCGACGACCGTGATCGCCGGCGCCGACCGGGCGGAGGCGATTGCCGGCGTGATCGGCGGAAAGGGAAGCGAGGTCAGCGAAGCGACGACGGACGTCCTTCTGGAAGTCGCCATCTTCGATCCCAGGCGCGTGCGCGCCGCCCGCCGCGCGCTCGGCATCTCCACCGACGCGAGCTACCGGTTCGAGCGCCACGTCGATCCCGAGTCGGTGCCCGTGCTCGCGGCCAGCGCCGCGGCGCTCATCGCTAGCCTGACGGGCGGACGGGTGGAGGACCCCGGGGTCGACCTTCATCCCGCGCCCCGCGGTCGCGAGCGCGTCTCCGTCCGTCCCGCGCGCGCGTCCGCTCTCATCGGCGATCCGATTCCCGCCGCGTCGATGGCCGGCTACCTGTCTTCGGTCGGCTTCACGCTCGTCGAGACCGGGACGGAGCTGATCTGTACGGAAGTTCCGAGCTGGCGCTCCGACGTGACCGCGGAGGTCGACTTGATCGAGGAGATAGCCCGGCTGCACGGGTACGACCGGATATCGACCGAGCTGAGGCCGTTCCGTCCGGGCGAATCGCCCGACGCCCCGGCCTGGCTGATCGAGCGGCGCGTGCGCGAAGCCCTGGTCGCCGAAGGCCTGCTGGAGACGCGGCCGATGCCGTTCGTGGCGGACGGCCGCGGCACCGACATCCGCGTGCTCAACCCGGTCGCGGAGAACGAAGCGTATCTCCGAAGCTCGATCCTCGAGACGCTCGCGCGCCGTGCCGAGCACAACCTTGGGCACATGCAGGGCGACGTCCGGCTGTTCGAGATCGGCACCGTCTTCGCGCGCGGGGACGACCCCCGGCCGGTAGAGAGCAGGCACGTCGGCGCGCTCATAATGGGCGAGCGGCGGCCCCGCCATTTCACCGAGAGCAAGCCGCCGGCGTGCGATCTGTGGGACGCGAAATGGATTGCGGAAGTCATTGCCCTTGCGGCATTTGGGCTGGATGACTTAAAGTTCAGTATGAGCGATGATTCGAGCCGTCTCGTGGTTGTCGCCAACGGCGAGGAACTGGGTTTCGTCACCGGGGTTTCGCTGGACGCGCCGGCCTGGGCGACGCCGGCTTTCGGGGTCGAGCTGGACCTGAGCAACGCTGCCGCGTTCGACGCGCTTCTCACAGTGACTCGCCCGTTGCCGGTCACTCCCGCGGTGCAGGTCGATCTCGCGCTGGTGGTCGCGGACGACCTTCCCGCGGCCCGGCTTGCCGACGCG
>JANLGX010000071.1 GCA_024654005.1 Gemmatimonadaceae bacterium
CTCCGACGGAGTGACCCACTCAAGATTGGCAAGGCGGTTGTCGTCGCGCTTGCCGTTCTTGTGGTTGCACTGTTGACCTGGAGGACACGGACCAACGAAGGCGGCGAGGACAAGTCGGTGGACTTTGGGCTGATCGTTACGGACCAGGTGACGAAGATGGACGCTGGTGTAGCCGTTCAGCGGATGATTACACGGGGACAGGATTCCGCCCGAGTTATACCTGCTCACGGCGACGCGCTTCACCCGACCGAGGTCGGATATCTCGTAAACACCTTCCCAACCGACAACCGGAAGCCACGTTTCACTCATCGGAATTCTCCTGAGAAGTTGCCTCTCATCGTACCACTTGGCAGTCGAGGTGACCAGTAGTAGATGCCTCCCATCCGCATCGAGAACTTTGGCAGACCCGGAGCCCTGCTTCGCAGCGGGAGCAGGGCTCCCCTGCTGGACATCGACCAGTTCTCGGAACTGAGAAATGTCTGGCAGCGGCACGGTGCGCTGGTGAAGCGTGGCGGGGCGGTTATTCAGGGTGCCTCTCTTGCGACCGCTACCGTGCGCTGGCTCGCGCACGCCTACAACGCCGATACCTCGGCGGCTCTTGTAGTCCGCATGGCGCTCTGCGGAACCGTGCTGCGCTACAAGATCACGAGCGGGTCGTGGACGGACTTCGCCACCGGCTTGACGGCGGGCACCTACCCGATCTCTGCGACGTACAAGGACCAGGTATGGTGGTGCGACGGCACGAACACGCCGCTCAAAATTAGCATCGCCAACCCTCCCGTGGATTCGTCGTGGGGCGGCCTCCCCTCTGGCATCAACCCTCAGTGGGTGCTGCTGTTCAAGAACCGGCTGTACTACGGTGGCGACAAGTCCACGCCGACGATCATGTACATGAGCAACCCCGGCTTGCCTGAGACGACCACGACGACGGACTCCTACCAGATCCCCGACGATCAGCGCGGGTTCTACCCGAGGATCGCGGTAGCGATGGGCGAGGGCGTCGGGCTGTTCGCGCAGGACTACAAGGTCTACATGACCGGAACGGGTCCGCTCTCACACCGGATGTACCACTTCGAGAAGGCGGCGGCGGCGATCTACTGGCGCTCGGTGGTTGCGACTGGTGACGGCAGGGCGATCTACATGACGGAGAACGGCCCCTACATCTGGGACGGGCACTCGACCGCGGAGCCTCTCGATCCGAACGGGGAGCAGAACTGGGGCGACATCGACTTCACGACGAACGAGGATACGTGGGCGATCAGGTACGGCGACTACTACATCCTCGCGTACAAGAGCAAGGGCGATGTGACGACGGCGGCGACCGGGACCGCGTTTTCTCGCTTCTCGTCGGTTTACGCGGCGGCTACGCGGGCGATCAAGGTGACGGGTGCGGACTCGAACACGGCGCGGTGCTTCGCCTACAACATGATCACGAAGCAGTGGAGCCAGCACGACTTCCCGTATGCCTGCGGCGCGTGGGAAGAGGCGCTGCACGGAGACACTCAGGACTTGTGGGTAGGCAGCGCGACGGGCTCGGGCGCGCGGGCGGGCGAGGTCTACAAGTGGGACCAGGCTGGAACGTGGCGAGACGACTCGGTGGACTACGATTGCGTCATCAAGACTGGTGCGCTGGGAGACTCGTTCCTCAAGAACCGGATCGAGCGCGTCAAGGTTAAGTGTCGGGTGAGCGGGCTCGCGGACGCGAAGATGCGCGTGGCGGTCTATCAGGACGGGAAGGTTCACGAGCCCCCCGTCTGGGAGGATTCAGTCGGGCTAGGAAGGACTGACGCGCAGGGCGGGCCTGCTACGAAGTACAATCCCGTCCAGCATCGCGAAGGCCCGATTGTGAAGATCGCGAAACCGAAGAATCCTGTGTACGAGGCTGGCTTCGAGACTCAGATTGAGTTCCGATACAGCGGCAACGATTCGTTCGAATTCGACGGCTACGAAGCCGAAGTGAAAGCTGCGGGAGAGTAGACCATGCCAATCGTTAGCGGAGGAATCGGTTCGACGCAGCAGACCACGGGGCCGTGGTACGCGCAGTACGACCCATCAAAGACCCCGGTCGGTAGTGCTTACACTGACCCGAGAAGCTCCGAGTACAGGGGACCGGTCGGTCAGCGCGGATCAGCGATTCCGTCCCCCACCGATCCTCTCGGGACTGGATGGCAGGGCGGTGCTGGGGCTGGTGGTGGTGCAACCTCCATCACGGGAGCATCGAGCGGTGGCGTGAGCCCGTTTGACATCTCGGCTCAGGCCGCGCAGATTCGAAGCGACATCTCTGCCATTCGCAAGCGCAGCATGGGTGCGCTGAGCGAGGACCGCATGGCTCGCGGAAACTTCTCGTCCGAGGTTGCGGGTCACGAGGCCGGTGAGCTTGACAGGCAGTACGGGCTTCAGGAGGCAAGCGAGCTTGAGCGGCTTCGTAACGACGCCTCCCAGCGTTCGTGGCAGATGCAGATGGAACAGCAGAGATTCGACTGGGACAAGCAGCGCGCTGTTTACGGTCAGGGCGCGCAGAGGTACGGGAACGCGAACGAGATTCAGGCGATGCAGGAGGCATACGGGGGTGGAGGCGCGACCGGTGCGAGGTTCGGAGGAAGCTACGGTAGGCGCGGAACGAGCGGCGGGACCGGGACCGGAGGAGGGATGGCCGGCGGAGCATCGTCCGAAACTTCCAGACGGGACGCTTCCTCCGGATTCTATCGTGACTTCGGCAAGTGGCCGACGCCCGCGGAACTTGACGCCTACATGAAGGGGACGTACACCTGGAACGCGG
>JANLGX010000075.1 GCA_024654005.1 Gemmatimonadaceae bacterium
CGAGCATCCGTCGCGCCCCGCGCATACCACTTACAACCCTCTGCCTCAGCACGTCGTCCGGAAGCAGGCCCGTGGCGTCAGCGCCTGCGTCTCACGCCGGTGCGCGAGCGCGTGCCGAATCCCTGCCGCAGGCTGATGCGGAAGGTCCGCGGCACGAGCGTGTTCCGCTGATCGCTCGACAGTCCCTCGCGGCTGTGGTACACCAGGCCGATGTCGTACACGCCGACCACCGAGGTGCGCGGATTGAAGGCGTAGCCGAACCCGTAGCTGAACGTGCCCGAGATCGCATTGACAGCGTCGGTCGGATTGAGCTCCGCGCCGTCGCTCGTGCGCTCGAAGTTGTCGTACCGCGTCACGCCGATACTGCCGCCGTAAACCTGATGAAAACCAGTGCCGCTGCCGGCTTCGAAGTTGATCCCGAGCGAATAGACGTTGACGTCCGCGTCGCAGGCCTCTGGGAAGCATGTCGCGCCTGGCCCCAGGTCGGGAGTGTTGGGGTTGAAGCTCGAGTACCGGATCGGCGCCTTGACGTACGTTCCGGCAAGTCCCACGGAAATACCATTGGAAAAAGCCTTCTCGAGCGATGCGCGGTATTGCGGCGAAGTGGCGTTGCCGAAGTCCCAAGTGGTATATGAATCGCCGTCGCTGACGCTGTTCGCGGAGAAGGCGCCGATCCCGACCGAGATCCAGTTGGCCGGCGGCCCCGGCGCGGGCTGCTGGCGACGGATTTGCGCATCGGCGCTGCCGGCGAGGCCGACCACCGCAACCAAACCAAGTGCAATGACCCTATTCATGAACACTCCCGTTATTCTTGCAGGCGTGGAATCGCGCCCGGTAAGTTACTCCCGTGCAGCGCACTGCATCACTGCGCGACGGCTGACGCTCACCGCATAGTGAGCCTTGATCCGCGCGAAACCGAGCGGCGTAATCCGCGTACCGCGGAGATAGATCTCGCCGGTCCGTTGGAGATTGTCGATCTAATAAACGCCGAAGACCGATCCGTTCCCGACGCCGTCGCCGGCCAGCGGGAAGCGATCGCTCGGGCCATCGAGATCGCCGAGCAATCCTTCCGCGCGGGCGGCCGCCTCATCTACGTGGGCGCGGGCACGTCCGGCCGCCTCGGCGTGCTGGACGCCAGCGAGATCCCGCCGACTTTCGGCGCTCCGCCCGAGCTGGTCCAGGGCATCATCGCGGGCGGCCCGCCGGCCCTGACGAGGTCGCAGGAAGGCGCCGAGGACGTCGTCGAGAACGGAGCGAAGGAGATAGACGCGCGCGAGGTGGGGCCGAACGACTTCGTGCTCGGCATCGCGGCGTCGGGAACCACGCCCTACGTGCGGGCTGCACTGGTGCGCGCGCGCGAGCGCGGCGCGAAGACCGGCATTCTGTCGTGCTCCAACATTCCGGGCGATTTCACCGCGGAGGTGGACGTGGCGATCCTGCCGATCGTCGGACCCGAGGTGGTTACGGGGTCGACGCGCATGAAGGCGGGGACGGCGACCAAGCTGGTGCTGAACACGATCACCACCGGCGCGATGATCCGGCTCGGCAAGACGTTCGGCAACCTCATGGTGGACCTGCGCGCGACCAACGACAAGCTGCGCGACCGCAGCGAGCGGATCGTGATGGAGGTGTGCGTCGTCACGCGCGAGGCGGCGCGCGAGATCCTGCACGCCGCGGGCGGCAGCGTGAAGCTCGCGATCGTCATGCACAAGCTCGGCGTGTCGCGCCCGGATGCGGAGCGGGCGCTGGAGCAAGTCGGCGGTGTCATCCGGAAAGTGGTTCCCGGTCCGCCGCCACCGGTCGCCTGATGCCCGAACGCCGCCCGCTGGTGCTCGTCGGCCTCATGTCCGGCACGTCGCTGGACGGGATCTCCGCGGCCGTCGTCCGGTTCTCCGAAGGAGTCGCCTCGCGGATCGACTTCGACATGCTGGCTTTCACCTCGACGCCGTACTCGCCGGTGCAGCGGCAGCGGCTCGGCGCCGCTCTGCACGGGACGAATCCCGCGGGGTACTGCAGGCTGAACTTCGAGCTGGGCGAGTGGCTCGCCGCGGCGGCGGTGGCGGCGATAGCGGAAGCTGGCATCGCGCGCGCGGACATCGCGGGCATCGCATCGCACGGCCAGACCGTGTGGCACGAGCCGGGACATTCTACATGGCAGTTCGGCGAATCGTCGGTGATCGCGGAGCGGACCGGGCTGGATGTGATCAGCGACTTCCGCGTGCGCGACGTCGCGGCGGCGGGGCAGGGCGCGCCGCTGGTGCCGATCGCCGACGCGCTGCTGTTCTCCTCCGACAGCGGCTGGCGCGCGTTGCAGAACCTGGGCGGGATCGGCAACGTCACGGTCGTTCCACCGGGCGGCGAGCTGACCGGCGTCCGCGCATTCGACACGGGGCCGGGGTGCGCGGTGATCGACGGCGTCGTGCGCAAGCTCTTCCCGGAGCTGCCGTTCGATCGCGACGGCGCGATCGCCGCGCGGGGCAAGCCGGTCGACGCGATCGTGACCCGCCTGCTCCAGGACCCGTATTTCAGCGCGCCGCCCCCGAAATCCACCGGGCGCGAGCTGTTCAGCATTCCGTACATCGAGCAGCTGATCGAGGATTGCCGCGCGGCGGGCGCGGGTGACGAGGGCGTTGTCGCGACCGCGGTGGCGCTGACCGCGCGTAGCGTGGCGGATTCGTACCGCCGGTTCATGCCCGAGCCGGTCGAGGAGGTGCTCGTGTCAGGTGGGGGGGCGAAGAACCCGACGCTGATGGCCGCGCTAACGTCCGCGGTGGCGCCGCTGCGTGTGACCGATTTCAACCAAGCGTACTTCGACGGGGAAGCAAAGGAGGCGGTGGCATTCGCGTTGCTTGGGTATCTCCACCTCATGCGGATCCCGGCAAACGTTCCGACCGCCACAGGAGCCCGAGGCCGGCGCATCCTGGGCAAGCTCACGCCCGCATGAGCGACGCGCGGGAGCTGCTGCTTCCGGCGATCCGGTGGGACGCGAAGGCCGGCTACGACAATGAGCGCGCGGCGATCGAGCATGCGCTCGAGCTGGGGGTCGGCGGGTTCGCGCTGTTCGGCGGGGAGGCCGAGGAGGTCGCGAAGCTGACGAGCGAGCTGCGCGAGCGGTCCATGATCCCGCTGCTCATCGGCTCGGATCTCGAGCGCGGCGCCGGCCAGCAGTTCCAGGGCGCGACGGGCCTGCCGCCGCTCGCGGCCATCGGCTCTCTCGACGACGTGGACGCGATTCGCCGCGCAGCGGCCATCAGCGCGCGGGAAGCGCGCGCCGTGGGGGTAAACTGGATCTACGCCCCCGTCGCCGACGTCGACCTCGAGCCGGACAATCCGATCATCGGAACGCGCTCCTTCGGCGGCGACGTGCGGCGAGTCGCGCGGGACGTGGCCGCGTGGATCGAGGCGTGCCAGAAGGAGGGAGTGCTGGCGTGCGCCAAGCACTTTCCCGGACACGGCCGGACCACCGCCGACTCGCACGCGACGCTACCGACCGTGACGCTCGACGCGGAGCAGCTGCGCGCCACCGACCTGGCGCCGTTCCGCTCCGCGATCGCGGCGGGAGTAGCAAGCGTGATGTCGGCCCACATCTCGTTTCCCGCGCTGGACCCGTCAGGCGCTCCCGCCACGCTGTCGCCGCGAATACTCGGCGACATCCTCCGTGGCGAGCTCAGGTACGAGGGCCTCGTCGTCACCGACGCGATGATCATGGAGGGCGTGCTCGGAGAAGGTGAAGCGATAGCTTCGGTTCGAGCGCTCCGCGCGGGATGCGATCTGCTGCTGTATCCGACCGACCTCGACGCGGTGGCCGACGCGGTGCAGTGCGCGCTCGACGACGGGGAGCTGGACGCCGCGCGGATACGCGCCTCTGCGGAGCGGAGGACGGCACACGCGAGGGATGCGTGGCAGGGAAAGCCCGACGTGTCGAAACTGGGCGAGGACCGCGCGTGGGCGGAGGAGCTGGCGCAGCGCGTGATCCACGAGGTGCGCGGCGCGCTGCCGGCCCCGCTCACCGCGGTCGAGCTGACGGTGGTGGACGACGACGTCGGCGGGCCGTATCCGCCGCCTTCGCGCGAGCCGTTTTCGTCGGAGCTCAAGGCGCGCGGTGCCGCGGTGCGCGAAGCGGGAGGAAGCACCGGCGACGACGCCACGGCGGTCATCGCGCTGTTCGGCGACATCCGGTCGTGGAAGGGCCGGCCCGGCTATTCCGCCACTTCTCTCGAGGCCGTCCGCGCGGCGGTCGCCCGCGCCCGCGCGCGCAAGCAGGAAGCAGTGGTAGTGCAGTTCAGCCATCCCAGACTGGCGACATCCATCGAAGCCGACGTACCCATCGTGTGCGCCTGGGGCGGAGAGTCCGCCATGCAGCGCGCGGCGGCACGGTGGCTCACCCGGAGCTCCCAATGACCAACCCCACATCGCAGCCGGCGAAGGGCTATTCGATACTGGAGCTGTTCGGGCAGCGGAAGATGGCGGCGCTCGCGCTACTGGGCTTCGCCTCCGGGCTTCCTCTCTTCCTCACGGAGCGCACGCTGCAGGCGTGGATGACCAAGTCGAACGTCGATCTGACCACGATCGGGCTGTTCGCGCTCGTGACGCTGCCGTATACGCTCAAGTTCCTCTGGGCGCCGTTCATGGACCGGTACATCCCGCCGTTCCTGGGTAGGCGGCGGGGGTGGCTGCTGATCACGCAGGTGCTGCTGCTGATCTCGATCTTCGCGATGTCCCTGCACGATCCCACGCGCGGACTGCAGCTGCTCGCGTTCAACGCGGTGCTGATAGCCTTCTTCTCCGCCTCGCAGGACATCGCCGGCGACGCGTACCGCACCGACGTGTTGCGCGAGCGGGAGATGGGCGCGGGCGCGGCGATGTGGGTGGTGGGTTACCGAATCGCGCTCATCGTGACGGGGTCGTTCGCCTTCATCTTCGCCGACCGGATCGGCTGGCCCGCCGCGTACATGGCGCTCTCGGCGCTGATGTTCGTCGGCATCGCGGCGGATTTCTTCGCGCCCGAGCCGGTGCTGCGGGACGCGCCGCCGCAGTCGCTGACGGATGCCGTAGTGCTGCCGTTCAAGGAGTTCTTCCAGCGCTCGGGTCTCGGCACCGGACTCTTCATCCTGCTGTTCATCGTGCTGTATCGCTACGCCGACTGGCTCGCGCAGACAATGGCGACGCCGTTCTTTCTGCAGACCGGGTTCTCGCAGACGGAAGTCGGCGTGGTCGTAGGGGGCATAGGGCTGGCCGCGACGATCGTGGGAGTGTTGATCGGCGGCGTGGTGATCGCGAAGATCGGATTGAACAAATCGCTGTGGATCGTGCTCGGGATTCAGGCGGTGACGAATCTGATGTACTATCTGCTCGCGCTGCGAGGGAAGAGCACGGCGATGCTCACGTCCGCGATCGTGATCGAGAACCTCGCTTACGGCCTCGTGACGGCGTCGCTGCTCGGCTACCTCATGAGCGTCTGCAACAAGCGGTTCTCGGCCACGCAGTTCGCGCTCCTGTCGAGCCTCGCGGCCGCGAGCCGTAGCATCATCGTCGCGCCGGCGGGAAAATGGGCGGAGATGATGGGCTGGCCGACGTTTTTCATTTTCACGATCGCGATGGCGTTGCCGGCGCTGGTGATGCTGCCGTGGATCGCTCCGTGGTCAGGAGAAGCTCCGCGCGGCGCGGCCGAGCATTCGGGAGAGACTACCGAGTAGAACTCCCAGCATGCGGCGCAGTTACAGCGTGTCCCGCCGCAGGGGGATCGTGTCAGGCGGCCACGGGATGGAGGGCCGCGTGTCCCGTGGTGGCGGGGGCTGCTTGAGCACCGGCTCGGACTGAGCCGGCGTCCGCTGAGCGGGCGGCGTGGAGGCGGCCGGGCTCCCGCTCGGCGCTCGCTCCACGGATTCGGCCTGGGCGGGCTGAGAACCCGCTCCAGGCTCTCCGGGCACGGTCAGCGCCGCGGAGTCCGGTAGGTCTGTTTCCGGACTGCCAGAGCCGCTACAGCCCGCGAGCACGACAGCGGCGCCCGCGATAAAGAGTCGTTTCGTCCGCCCGAGCATGGCGCGCTCCATGTGCCCCTCCAGAGGCCGGATATTTGCTCACCCCGACCTGAGCTAAACCAGGCCGACCATTCCGTTCCAAGGCAAGCTATGCTCAAACTGAGAGTTCTGCCGCTGCTGGCACTCGCCGCGGCATGCGCGCCCGCCTCCCGCGTTTCCGTTCCGGGCCCCATGCCGGGCCGCCCTCCAGCGCCGGTAAGCCCGAGCCTTCCTCCGGTGCCGCTCGTGACCGGGCCCGTGGAGGTCAAGGTCGTTTATCCGACGCCGAACTCCGTCGTCGCATCCCGCGACTCGAACTTCATCTTCGGCTCGATCGGTAACGGCAACGCGGCGCTCTTCATCAATGGCGAACCCGTGCCTGTTTGGCCCAACGGAGCGTACCTGGCGTTCCTCCCCGTGCCGTCACGCGAGATGTCGCGGTACGACGTCGTCGCGGTGCTCGGCCGCGATACCACGCGACTGTCGCATCCCATCCGGCTGCCGCCGCCGCCGGATACGACTGCTCGGCCGACACCACCCGTTCAACCGCAGCCGGTCGATACCGCCGCCCGATACGGCATCCTGGTGGGACCGACGACCGTGTCGAACGATACCGACCGCGTGGTCACCGGCCAGCCGTCGCCCGACCCGAACATCGTGCGCTACTTCCTGTTCCCCGGCGCGGTCGTGCGCACGAGGGGAACGGTCGGCAATGAGACCGTGGTGGAGCTGGAGCCGTCGGTGAAGTTCCGCGTCGCCAACGGCCAAATCCAGGAGCAGCCGCTCGGGTACGTACCGCCGCCGCTGGCGATCGGCCGTGACACGATCATCGCCTACACCGAGTCGGTCGATCTCATCGTGCCCGCGACGGGCCCGCCCGCGCACTACGTGAGCGTGGACAGCTCGCGTCTCACCGTCACGCTGTTCGGCGTGACGCCGTTCGCGCCGCGCACGGAGGGAAGCCGCGTCATCCAGGATCCGCTGTTGCGAAGCATCAGCATCGCGCACGGTCCTGTGCGGACCGAATACATCCTCGACCTGTCCGGCCCCGTGTTCGGTTACCAAGCATTGTTCGAGAACGGCAACTTCGTTCTCAAGATGAGACGGCTGCCGGTGATCGATCCCGCGGCGCCGCTGCGCGGCCTGCGGATCGCGATCGACCCCGGACATCCGGGGCTGGCGGGACAATCCGGAGGCGCGACCGGCCCGACCGGATTGCTGGAGCGCGAGGCGGTCGTCCCGGTCGGGCTGCGCGCGCGGGATCTGCTGGTCGAGCGCGGTGCCGAAGTGCTGCTGACCAGGACGACGGCGGAGCAGGCCGTCGATCTGAATCTCCGCCCGACGATGGCGAGACGCGCGAACGTGCACGCGCTGGTGTCGATCCACTTCAACGCGTTCCCCGACGGCGTGAATCCTTTCGTGAACAACGGCACAAGCACCTACTCCTTCCACGCGCACTCCGCCCGGCTGTCGCAGCTCGTGCACGAGGCCATGATCCGGAACATGCACCTGCGCGATCTCGGCACGCGCCGCTCGAACTTCGCGGTCGTGAGGCCGACGTGGTTCCCGGCTGTCCTGACGGAAGGCGCGTTCATGATGCTGCCGGACCAGGAGCACGCGATGAAAACCGCCGAGTATCAGGACGCGTACGCGCGGAGCATCGTCGAAGGCCTGGAACAGTTCTTCCGCGAGCTCGGAGCATCACAATCCGCTACCGTGCTTCCGAGCAAGTCTCCCGCGCCCGAAACGGCGGGGATTGTCCGGCCGCGCGGCGAAGCCCGGATGGATGCCCGCCGAACCAAGCTATGTAACTCTTTGGAAGACTTGGTGTTACGGCGCCGCGCGGGGATCACTGACGCTGAGCAGGCTGGTCAGTGCGGAGAGGTCTCGCTGCGTCGTTGAAAACTCGACCCGACGCGGACATTCGTGATGCCAGGGCGCTAACCTTTTGGCACATAACCGTTTAAATTGAACTGGCGCGGATACACGTACTCGGATACGTTGACCCCCCGCGCAAAAGTGGTCGATTTCCGGCGCGAAAAGATTGCAGGACAACGACTTCAGTCCTTTTCGTACCGAGCGACCAAGCAAGGTGCGTTGTAAGCTTACCGAGAGCGGAGAATTGTCACGATGGCCATCGCACCCACCCCTCCTACGGCGCCCGCGGAGCTGAATCAGAACGCGCGGACCGTCATCGAAAAGCGCTACCTCATCAAGGACGCCGCGGGTAAGCCCACCGAGCGGCCCGAGGACATGTTCTGGCGCGTATCGACTACGGTAGCCGAGGCGGACCGGCGCTACGGCGCCAGTGAGGGGGCGGTCAGCGCGCTGGCCGAGGAGTTTT
Organism: Gemmatimonadaceae bacterium; assembly: GCA_024654005.1. GTDB lineage: Bacteria > Gemmatimonadota > Gemmatimonadetes > Gemmatimonadales > Gemmatimonadaceae > JACDCY01. The sequence goes on from JANLGX010000075.1 coordinate 8,365, forward strand.
ACGGGCTTGTGACGCGCCGGCGGTTCGTGCCGAACTCGCCGACGCTGATGAACGCGGGCCGGCCGCTGGGCCAGCTCTCCGCGTGCTTCGTGCTCCCCGTCGAGGACGCGCTGTCCAATGGGCAGAACGGCATCTACGACACGCTCCGCTCGATGGCGCTGATTCATCAGTCGGGCGGCGGCACCGGCTTCTCGTTCTCGAAGCTGCGCGGCAGCGGGTCGATGGTGCGCTCGACGACGGGCGTCGCGTCCGGCCCCGTCTCGTTCATGAAGCTGTACGACGCGTCCACGGACGCGGTGAAGCAGGGCGGTACGCGGCGGGGCGCGAACATGGGAATTCTGCGCGTCGATCACCCCGACATCCTGCAGTTCATCGACTGCAAGGAAGACCTGACGCAGATCACCAACTTCAACATCTCCGTCGCGGTCACCGACAGGTTCATGGACGCGGTGAAGGCCGGCACGGAGTACGATCTGGTGGATCCCGCGAGCGGCGACGTGGTCAACCGTCTCGCCGCGCGGATGGTGTGGGACAAGATGATCGAGGGCGCTTGGCGGACCGGCGAGCCCGGCTGCTTCTTCATCGACGAAGCCAACCGCTACAACCCCGTGCCGCACGTCGGGCCGTACGAGGCGACGAACCCGTGCGGCGAGCAGCCGCTGCTGCCGTACGACGTCTGCAACCTGGGCTCGATCAACGTCGGCTACTACGTGCGCGACGGGAAGATGGACTGGGACGCGATGCGCTCGGACATCCATCTCTCCGTGCACTTCCTCGACAACATCATCGACGTCAACAAGTATCCGCTGCCGGAGATCGATGCGCTGTCGAAGCGGATCCGCCGGATCGGCTTCGGCGTCATGGGCTTCGCCGACGCGCTCGTGCGACTCGGCATCGCGTACAACACCGAGGAAGGGATCGAGTTCGGCCGCAAGCTGCAGGAGTTCGTGGACGTCGAGTCCAAGCGCGAGAGCGAGCGGCTGGCCAACGACCGCGGGCCGTTCCCGGAGTGGGCGCGGTCGATCTGGGGACCGGACGAGACGTGCGCGCGCGACGAGCGCGGCGGCCGCATCCGTCCGATACAGCTGCTGCGCAACTGCAACGTGAACACGATCGCGCCGACGGGGACCATCTCGATAATCGCGGGCTGCTCGTCGGGAATCGAGCCGTTGTTCGCCGTGGCGTTCATGCGCAACCAGGCCGGCGCGATGATGCCGGACGTGAACGAGGATTTCCTCGCCATCGCCAAGCGTGAGGGCTGGTACGCCGACGCGCTGATGGAGAAGATCGCCAAGGAAGGCCACATCCACTTCGACGAGGTGCCGGAGAAGTGGCAGAGCGTGTTCGTGACGGCGCACGACATCACGCCTGAGTGGCACGTGCGGATGCAGGCGGCCTTCCAGGAGCACTGCGACTCGGCCATCTCCAAGACCACAAACTTCCCGCACGTCGCGACTCCCGCCGACGTGCGCGCGATCTACGAGCTGGCGTACGAGCTCAAGTGCAAGGGCGTGACGGTGTACCGCGACGGCTCGCGCGACAACCAGGTTCTCTTCACCGGCGCGACGGAGAAGGCCAAGGCCGAGCGCGATGCGGGCAAGTCGAGCCGCGCCGCGACGGGCGACCTGCACGGCACGATCGCGGAGCTGAACGCCGAGGTCGAGCGGCTCAAGGTCGCGCTGTTCGAGTCGGAGGCGGAGAATCTCCAGCGCCGCACCAAGCGCTCGCGCCCCGACAGGCTGCGCGGAACGTCGATCCGCAAGGAGACTCCGCTCGGCACGATGTTCGTGCACATCACGGAGGACGACCGCGGCCAGCCGTTCGAGGTGTTCATCAATCTCGGCAAGGCGGGCGGCGCGGCGATGGCCGACGTCGAGGCAATGGGAAGGCTGATCTCTCTGGCGTTGCGGTCAGGGATTCCGCTCCGTGAGGTGCACCGTCAGCTCCGCGGGATCAGCTCGGATAGAGCGGTCGGCATCGGCGCGAACAAGGTGCTGTCGGTACCTGACGCGATCGGCATCGCGCTCGAGGAGTGGCTGCGCGAGAAGCAGGGGGTGCAGCAGGATCTGCTCGCTTCGGGGATGACGCCGCCGCTCGGCACGCCGATCACGGTGACGGCGCCGCTCGCATCGTCGGAAGGCGCGCAGTCGCAATACGCTTTCGACGAGCTGGCGCACGATCAGGCGTCGTTCGGGACGTGCCCGGACTGCGGCTCGTCGCTCGAGTACGCCGAAGGTTGCGCCAAGTGCCACGTGTGCGGCTTCAGCGAGTGCGGCTGAAGAAGGCAGCCGGCAGCCAGCAGCTAGCAGCCAGCAGCTTGGAGGACGGCGCCGCACGGGGCGCCGTTTTCTTTTGGCGTTGACTAATCGGCCGCGTCGGTTGGTATTTCGGAATGGATAAAAAAGCAATCGAAGCGCTCGCCAGGAAGAACGCCGCCAAGGCGGCGAACACGTCGGGCCGGAAAGGGTTCGGCAAGAAGTACGACCCGAACCTCAAGGACGAGCCGACCGATCAGGCGACCTTGAAGGAGCGGCAGGAGCACGAGCGATTCTTCAAGGAGATGCGCAAGCGCGAGTTCTAGCCCGCGCGGAGCAACCGGGCGGTCCCGGTGTACGGGACTGATGAATCAAGTCCGCACTCTTGCCAGGAAACAGCACATGAAAGTTCTTCTTCGTCCGTTCGCCTTTCTGCTGGCGGGTGCAGTCGCCGCGCCGGCGCTTTCCGCCCAGGATCCTCAGCCGGCTCCCGTCCGCTTGAGCTTCGAGCAGCCGGCGGGTGTCAGACCTCACACGGGCATCGCCACCATCAATCCGTTCGCGGTGATACTCGGCGGATTCAATGGCGACGTCGAGCTGAATATCGGCACCGGCATGACGGGCGCGCTCAGCGTGAGCTGGTTCCCGGACGACCTGAACTACACGTCCGTGGACTTTACCTTCCGGTACTATCCCGGCGAGCTGAATCCCGAAGGATTCTCCATCGGAGCGAGCATCGGCTATCTGAGCGCGGAACACGACGACGGCACCGACGAGGGCAAGGGGCCCGCGATCGGCTTCATCGGCGGCTACAACTGGCTGCTCGGCAAGAGCGAGCGACTGGCGATCGCGACGGGATTGGGCTTGAGGCGGCTTATCGCCGACTCGGACAAGTACCCGGACGCACCCGAAGTCGTGCCCTCTGGAAGATTGGGAATCGGGCTGTCGTTCTGAGGCAGCTCCCGTGAATGCAGCAGCGGCGCCGTGCGGCGCCGCTTTTTTCCCT
>JANLGX010000077.1 GCA_024654005.1 Gemmatimonadaceae bacterium
GTGCTGCGTGCTAACTGCAACGGCAGCTCTGAGCCAAGAGCCAATAGCCAACAGCCAACAGCTTTTAACGGGTGATTAGATGAGAGCCTTTGCGATTGCAGCAGCAGCGTTACTGGTTGGCTTTACTGCCGCCGAGGCGCAGACGGTGATCGATCCGGTTTACGCGCGGGCGCAGGCGCTCGTGAGCGAAGGGCAGGGCGCGGCGGGGCGCGCGCTGGTCGATTCCATGTATCGCTCGACCACGCCCGGCTCGGGCGAGCGGGCGGAGGCGCTGTTCTGGCGCGCGACTCTGGCGCCGACGGCGGCGGACGCGGAGCGGGACTATCGCGCGATCATCGTGGACCATGCGACGTCGCCGCGCGTGGAAGATGCGCTGCTCCGGCTGGCTCAGCTCGAGCTGGCGCGGGGAGATCGCGACGGCGCGCTGCGCCACCTTCAGCGACTCTCGACGGAATTTCCGGGCAGCTGGCAGGGCGCGCGCACGAGCTACTGGACGGCGCGCGTGCTGTTCGAGAAGAACGATTTGACCGCCGCGTGCGCGGCCAATGCCCAGGCCCTCGCGCGTATCGCCGCGACCGACGTCGAGCTCCGAAACCAGATAGAGTATCAGCAGCAACGCTGCCGCGGCGCGGTGAGCGCGGCGACGACACCGGTGGCACCGCCTTCGACGCCGCGCGACGCAACGCCGTCCATTCCCGTGGATGCGTCCGTGGTCCGGCCTGCCGCACCTGCCGCACCTGCCGCACCTGCCGCGACGACCGTGCGGACCTACTCCGTGCAGGTCGCCGCCACGAGCACCCGCGCGGGAGCGCAGGCGATCGTCAATCGGATGAGCGCGCGCGGCTATCAGGCGCGCATCGACGGTACCGCGGCGCCGTTCCGCGTACGCGTCGGACGGTACGACACGCGCGCGGCCGCGACGCGCGCGCTCAACGAGATGAAGGCGAAAGGTATTGACGGCTTCATCGCGATCATCGAAGGTCGCTGATCCGGCGCGGCACTCCACCGTGACACGCGCAGCTCCGGGACCCGCGCCGGCGGCGACGCCGCTGATGCAGCAGTACCGGGAGATCAAGGCGGGGCACCAGGACGCCATCCTGTTTTTCCGGATGGGCGATTTCTACGAGATGTTCTACGAGGACGCGGAAGTCGCGTCCAAAGCGCTCGGCCTCACGCTCACATCGCGCAACAGCGGCGGCGCGGCGGAAGTGCCGCTGGCAGGCGTGCCGGTGAAGGCGGCGAACGAGTACCTCCGCCGGCTCGTGCAGGGTGGATTCCGCGTGGCGATCTGCGAGCAGATCGAGGATCCGAAGACGGCCAAGGGCGTCGTGAAGCGCGCGGTGGTCGAGACGATCACTCCCGGCGCCGCCTTTGCGGACGATCTCCTCGACAGCGCGCTCGGCAACTTTCTCTGCGCGGTCCAGATCATCGATGGCGGCGCGGGGCTGGCCGCCGCCGACATCTCCACGGGCGAGATGCACATCGCGACCACCAGCGCGGACGACGTCGACGCGTTCATCTCCCGCTTCTCGCCGCGAGAGCTGATCGTCCGGAAGGCGGGCCCGAGCGCGGCCGAGGATCATCCCCGGGCGCAGGACGCGCTGGTCACGGAGCGCGAGCCGTGGGAGTTCGACGCCGAGATGGCGCGCGATGAGTTGCAGCGCCAGTTCGGGGTCGCATCGCTGGACGGATTCGGTATATCCGCGGCCGACGGGCTGGCGGTCGGCGCGGCGGGCGCGCTGCTCCGGTACATGCGCGAGCTGCAGCCGGGCGGAGTGCCGCACCTCAAGCCGCCGCGCGTGGAGCGGCCCGGCGTAACGATGCCGCTCGACGAGATGACGCGCCGCAACCTCGAGCTGGTCGAGTCGCTCCGCGGCGGAGCCGATCAGAGCGGGACGCTGTGCAGCGTGCTCGACCGCACGCTCACGCCGATGGGATCGCGCCTGCTGCGCGAATGGCTGCTCGCGCCGCTCGTCGTCCGCGGGGCGATCGAGGCGCGACTGGACGCCGTCACTGCGTTCGCGGAGAATCCGCTGGAGCGCGCAAAGCTTAGAGGCCACCTCGACGCGGTGCGCGACATCGAGCGGCTCGCGGCGAAGACCGCCGCGTCCCGTGCCACGCCGCGCGAGCTGCGTGCGTTGGGAGATTCGCTGGTTGTGCTGCCGGATATTCTCCACGCTTTTCCCCGGGGCGCAGCACGCAGTCACACAGCGCCGTCCGAAATTCTCGGACGACTCGAAGCGGACTGGGATTCGTGCGAGGACCTCTCGGGGGAGATCAGGCGCGTCCTCGTGCAGCGTCCGCCGGTCTCCGTGGGAGACGACCCGACGATCGCGGCCGGAGTGGACGCGGAGCTGGACGAGCTGCGCGCGCTGCGTGACGGCGGCAAGGACGGCATCGCGCGCATCCAGGCCGAGGAGCGGGCCCGCACCGGGATCTCCTCGCTCAAGGTCGGCTTCAATCGAGTGTTCGGCTATTACATCGAAGTTACCAACAGCAACGCGCATCTCGTCCCCGCCGACTACCAGCGGCGGCAGACTCTCACCGGCGCCGAGCGGTTCGTGACGCCCGCGCTCAAGGAGTTCGAGGAGCGCGTGCTGTCGGCGAGCGAGCGGATCGAGGCGCGCGAGCGGGAGATCTTCGAGCAGCTCCGCGCGCGCGCTGCGGCGGACGTGCGGCGGCTGCAGCAGATCGCGCGCGCCGTGGCGGAGCTGGACGTCTTCTCGGCGCTCGCCGAGGTCGCGGAGCGCGAGAGCTACGTCCGGCCGGCGATAACCGACGATTACGCATTGAACATCGAAGGCGGCCGGCATCCGGTCGTAGAGCGGATGATGCCGCGGGAGAAGTTCATCCCCAACGATGTCGCGCTCGACGAGCACGCGCGGGTGATCATCATGACCGGCCCGAACATGGCGGGAAAATCCACGATCCTCCGCCAGGTGGGGCTGATCGTGCTCCTGGCGCAGATCGGGAGCTACGTCCCCGCGCGATCCGCATCCATCGGACTGGTGGATCGTCTATTCACGCGGGTGGGCGCGAGCGATAACCTCGTTCGCGGCCAGTCCACGTTCATGGTGGAGATGGCGGAGACCAGCGCGATTCTGCACTCCGCGAGTGCGCGCAGCCTGGTGCTGCTGGACGAGATCGGTCGCGGCACTTCCACCTACGACGGAGTCTCGATCGCCTGGGCGGTGACCGAGCACCTGCACGACAGGCTGCAATGCAAGACCATCTTCGCGACGCATTATCACGAGCTGACGCAATTGGACGAGCAGCTGCCGGCGGTTCGCAATTACAACGTCGCCGTCAGGGAGACAGCGGACCGCGTGCTGTTCCTGCACCGGCTCGAGCCGGGAGGAGCCGACCGGTCGTACGGCATCGAAGTGGGGCGGCTGGCCGGGCTGCCCGACGCCGTGCTCGGCCGCGCCCGCGAAGTGCTCAAGTCGTTGGAGAGCGGGCACATAGTGAGCGGCAGCCGGCGCAAGAGTCCGACACCTGAGCCGCAGCTCCCGCTTTTTGCAGAGGAGTCGCATCCCGTGATCGAGGAGCTTCGCGGGACCGACCCCAACAATCTCACTCCGCTGCAGGCGCTCGACCTGGTCGCGCGCCTCGTAGACAAGGCGAAGCACGGATAACTTGATGCTCATGAACTCGCGCCCACTCATGGGGCTGGCGCTCGCCGCCGCCGCTTTCCTGTCGGCTTGCGGAAAAGAGGCGGAATCAAATCCTGTGGTCACCGGACACACGGGACCCAAGCCTGAGGTGCTGCCGCAGATGATCAACAGCGAGCTGCCGTTCAGATATCCGCCGGCACTGTACTCCAGGAAGGTGCAGGGGAACGTGACCCTCCGGATCTTCATCGACGCACAGGGGAGAGTCGCCGCGGATTCCACGAGAGTGGTCGAGACGTCCAGCTACGCGGCGCTCGACTCGGCGGCGGTCAAGGGCTCGCGCGAGCTGAGGTTCGTGCCCGCCCGCCGGCGCGGCGACGCGATTCCGGTGTCGATCCTGTTCCCGGTGTATTTCAGGCACCCCGACGCGCCCGCTCTGCCGGGCGACACGATACTGCGCCAAAGCCCGCGGACACAGTGAAGCGGGACGGGCCGGGCCCCAAAGGGCAGCTCGCGAGCTCGGAAAAGCTCAAGCGGTACGACTCGGTCCTCGACACGATCGGGTGGACCCCGCTGATCCGCCTCAACCGCGTCACCCGCGGGATCCGGACCCCGGTCTACGTGAAGGCGGAGTCGTACAACCCCGGTGGATCCATCAAGGACCGGATCGGGCTTCCCATCATCGAGCAGGCGGAGCGCGACGGCCGGCTCAAGCACGGCGGGACCATCGTCGAGGCTACCAGTGGCAACACCGGCGTGGGCCTCGCGCTCGCGGCCGTGCTGAAAGGATACAAGTGTATCTTCACGATGCCGGACAAGATGTCGCAGGAGAAGGTCCGGCTGCTGAAGGCGTTCGGCGCCGAGGTGATCATCACGCCGACCGCGGTTCCGCCCGACCATCCGGAGCACTATCTGGTGATGGCGCGGCGGATCGCCGCCGAGACGCCCAACGCGATCTTTGCCAACCAGTTCTACAACGATGCCAACCCGGCCGCGCACTACGCCACGACCGGTCCCGAGATCTGGGAGCAGACCGAGGGGCGGATCACGCATCTCGTGCTCGCCGCCGGGACCGGCGGCACGGCTACCGGGGCCGGGCGCTATCTCAAGGAGAAGAATCCGAAGGTGCGTCTGATCATGGGCGATCCCGCGGGCTCGATCCTCGCCGAGAAGTGGCGGACGAAAGGCGCGAGCACCGTCGAGGGAGCGCCGTACAAAGTCGAAGGCATCGGGCAGGACAAGGTCCCGGGCACGCTCGACATGTCGCTCGTCGACGAGTTCCACACGGTGAGCGACAAGGATGCGTTCGCCATGGCGCGCCGTCTCACGCGCGAGGAGGGCCTATTCTCCGGCGGATCCTCCGGGCTGAACACGCATCTGGCGCTGCAGGTCGCGAAGCAGCTCGACGACCAGGACGCCCTCGTCGTGACGGTGCTGGCCGATACGGGCGAGCGCTATCTCTCGAAACTGTACAGCGACGAATGGATGCGGGAGAATCAGCTGCTCGACGCGCCCCGCGTCTCGCTCGAGGACGTACTCCTGCGAAAGACGGCGAAATCACCCGGCATCGTCAGCACGACGCCGGGTGCGAGCGTGCGGCAGGCCGTGGGGCTGATGACGCTGCATGACGTGTCGCAGCTGCCGGTGATGGACGGCGACGATTGCGTCGGTTCGGTGAGCGACTGGGCGCTGTCGCAGAAGACGCTCGCCGATCCGAAGCTGCTGGACGCGTCGGTCGCCGACGTGATGGACTCCCCGTTCCCGGTCGTGGACGCGAATCAGCCCGTCGAGGGGATCGTCAAGCTGCTGTCCAAGTCCACTCCGGCGGTGCTCGTGCGTGACGACGGCCGGCTGGGGATCGTGACCCGCTCGGACATGCTGCATTTCATGATGTCGAGCTGAGCTTCACCGGATGAAGATCACCGTACTGCTGGGCGGCGCGTCGTCGGAGCGCGACGTGTCGATGGCGTCGGGACTCCGGATCGCCGACGCGCTGCGCGAGAAGGGGCACGCCGTCCTCCTGGTGGATCCCGCGAAAGGCTCGATCGACGCGGCCGCCGAGCGTGCGCTGCGGGAAGACGGGGTCAAGACTACTCCGCCGTCGCTCGAGGAGCTTGCAGCGCTCACTATCCTCCCGACCCTGACGCAGTTGCCGGAAGTGACCGGCGCAGACGTGGTGTTTCTCGCGCTGCACGGGGGGCAGGGGGAGGACGGCACGATCCAGGCTCTCCTGGACATGACGAAAATACGCTACACTGGTAGCGGTCACTTGGCCAGCGCGCTGGCGATGGACAAGGAGCTCTCCAAGATCATCCTGCGCGCGGTAGGGGTGGGAACCCCGGACTGGCTGATGGCCCCGGCGACGAACGACGAGGTGCTGGCCGAGCTCGGGCTGCCGGTGATCGTGAAGCCCTCCAAGGAAGGCTCGAGCGTCGGGCTCACCGTGGTCAGGGAGATCGAAGATCTCGCGCCGGCGATCGACGAGGCCTTCCGGCACGACGACGAAGTCATGATCGAGAAGTTCATCCCCGGCCGCGAGCTCACCGTCGGCATGCTCGGCGAGGAGGCGCTGCCCGTCGGCGAGATCATCCCGAAGCACGAGATCTACGATTACGAGTGCAAGTACACCGCGGGCATGGCCGAAGAAGTGTTTCCCGCGGATATCCCGGCCGCCGTGTCGGCGGACGCCCAGCGGCAGGCGAAGCTGGCGTTCCGGGCTCTGAAGCTCGGTGGCTGCCCGCGCGTCGACTTCCGCTTGGCTGCCGACGGCTCGTTGTACTGCCTCGAGGTCAACACGTTGCCGGGGATGACCGAGCTGAGTCTGATTCCGCAGGCGGCCGCGGCGGTCGGAATCTCCTTTCCCGATTTTTGCGAGAGGATCGCGCTGCTGGCGGCGAACCACTGAACTGCGCTGCGTACTGCGTGCTGCGTCCTATCAGGCGATAGGGATATTGCTGATCGGGAACCAGCCCCTGGGCTTTTCCGTATAGAAGAGAGTCATCAGGATGAGGCGAAGTGGCGACAGCGACTGAGTATCAGGAAGAGGCACGGTTCAGAATCACACCCGCGGTCGCGTGGCTGCTCGCGATCAACATCGGTGTGTACTTCCTGCAGCTGGCGGTCTTCGGCGAGCGCAACGTGTTCTCCGCGCTCGGCTTCGACAGCGTCGCCATGCCGGCGGGGTGGTGGGCGATGGCGACCTACATGTTCGTCCACGCCGGGCTCGCCCACCTGGCTTTCAACATGTTCATGCTGTGGACGTTCGGCCCGCGCGTGGAAGCCGAGTGGAGCACGCGCGGATTTACCGCGTTCTATCTCTGGTGCGGGCTCGGTGGCGCGCTCACGCATCTCATTCTGGTCCGGAGCGGCGTGCTGGTCGGCGCGTCGGCGGCCGTCTATGGAGTGATGCTCGCGTTCGCGCTGCGCTGGCCGGACGAGGAGGTGTTCGTCTTCGGCATCATTCCCATGAAGACGAAATGGTTCATGGCGTGGATGGTCGTGGTCAACCTGCTGCTTGCAATGCTGTCGCAGCGGGGCGGACCCGGGGGCTCGAGCATTGCCGCGATCGCGCACCTCGGCGGGCTCGTTTTCGGCTGGGTGTACATCAAGGGGCCCGGCTCGGGCGGCATCGAGCGGTTCCGCCTGAGGGTCGCCGCCGTCCCGGACGAATCTGACGAGATGCCCCGGCCGGTGCCCAAGCCGCAGCCGCGCACGCGCGAGAGCTCGGTCAATCGCACGGACGCGGTCGTTGCCAAGAGCATGGCCGTCACGCCGAAGCTGCTCCCTCCGCCGCCGGACACGCGGAAGCGGCGCGCGGAAGAGCTCAACCGCGTGCTCGACAAGATCTCCCGGTCCGGCGTTCAGAGTCTGAGCCCGGACGAGCGCACGATACTCGAGCGTTTTTCCCGCGAGCTCCGCGGGGGCTAGCCCCCAGTCCCGGTCGGTGCCACCGTCATCCGTCCGCGACACCTACGCTTTTCAAGGGGGGCACTATCGTGCAGTTCGATGGCTCGTGTGTACCCCTTGAAAAGCTAAGACGGTGGCTTGGACGGACGACGGCGGCACCTCCCTGCCAGTTGCGATAAGGCCGCGGACCCGCGAGACTCCGCTCTCATGCCGCGTCCCGAGCTGCTGGAAACGTTCGAGAACCCGCACCCCAAGCGGGATTACGAGGTCTACATGGAGACGACGGAGTTCACGTCGCTCTGCCCTGTCGGGGGGATCGAGACGGACGCCGCCGAGCTGGAGCTGCTGCGCGGAGGGGCGCCCGATTTTGGCACCATAAGGATTAGGTACATCCCGGACGCGGTCTGCGTGGAGCTCAAGAGCCTCAAACTCTACCTCTGGAGCTTCCGGAACGATGGCATCTTCTACGAGCGGGCGGTCAACCGGATCCTCGACGATCTGATCGAGCGGGTCAAGCCCAAATGGATGGAGGTCGTAGGCGATTTCAACGTCCGGGGCGGGATCAAGTCGGTCGTTACGGCCACCCACGGCAGGCGGTAAGCGTTCCCCTTCTTGCGCCCGGTTGGCGTAGGGGCGCACCTTCTGGAAGATCCGTGATCCCCTGATCGAGCGATCAGGCAGCAATACCGGTCAACCACGCTTTCCGGAGAATGCTATGGACTTGCTCACCTGGCTCATCGTAGGTCTAATCGCGGGAGTGCTCGCGTCCCTGGTGATGGGTGGCACCGGTTACGGTCTCATCGGCGACATCATCATCGGCATCGTCGGCGCCTTCGTGGGCGGATGGCTGTTCACCAGGCTCGAAGTCACCTCGCCGTTCGGCGGCTTGGCAGGCGTGATCTTCGTGGCATTCATCGGCGCGGTCGTTCTCCTGTTCATCCTTAGACTCATCCGGCGGTCGACAACGAAAGTCTGACCCGACGGCGTACGGGATCACACCGCGCGCTTCAGCGCGCGCTCGTACGCCTGCAGTAATCCGTCCCGGGTAAGCAGTCCGGAAAAGCGCTCGCCGCGCGGGGAGTTCTCCACGACGGCGAGCGCATCCTGTCCGCGGGCGTTCATGACGGACAGCGCCTCCCGCAATGATGCGTGCGTGTGAATCGTCTCCGCGGGTTCGGCGATATCCTCCGCGATCAGTACCGTGGAATGCTCCAGCCGCGCGAGCAACGCGTCGCGGATCGCGTGATGCCCGACGAGTCCGACGAGGCGCCCGTCCGGATCCAGCACCGGTATGACTCCATGCTTGGTGCGGCCGGCGGCGACGGCCAGCCCGTCCAGATCCATGCCGGGGGGAACGCCCCGCGCTTTCCTGTCATATGCCTCATGGACGTGCACGCTGTCCATCACCGAGCGGTCCACTCCATGAGCGATCTGCTCGCCGCGCGCCGCGAGCCATCCGTCGTACAAGCCGTGTTTGGCGAATCGTCTCGACGTGACGTGCGCGATCGCCGTTACGAGCATCAGCGGGACGACGTACCGGTAGTCGTCCGTCATCTCGTACACCATGAAGATGGCCGTTAGCGGCGCGCGCGTCGCGGCCGCCACCATGCCGGCCATTCCGACGAGCGCCCACGCCTGGGGATTCACCAGTCCTCCGGGCACTACCTGCGCTCCCAGCACGCCGAGCCCGCCGCCCAACGCCGCGCCGATGAACAACGTCGGCGTAAAAACGCCGCCCGATCCGCCGAAGCCGAGCGTGAGCGCGGTGGCGGCTATCTTTGCGGCCGCGATCGCGAGCAGCAGGTACCACGCTAGCCCGCCGAAGATCTCCCCGGGGATCGCGAGGTGTCCGTTCCCCGCGAGCAGCCCGCCTGAAGCGGCGACGATCGCGCCCGCCAGAAGGCCGCCGACCACGGGCTTTACCCAATCCGGACCCGGAACCCGCCTGCTAGCGGCCGGAGCGGCGAGGACGAGGCGCGTGTACCCAACCGCGACGAGACCGCAGGCGATGCCGAGCAACGGATACACCAGCGCGCTCGCGAACGGATGCGGGTCGTTCGGCAGCACGACGTTGAACACGAGATTGTCGCCGAGGAACGGGCGCACCGTGAGCGCGCCGACGACGCTCGCGACGACGACCGGGCTGAACGCTCCGGCGGAGAACGTCCCGAGAACCTCCTCCAGCGCGAAAAACGCTCCCGCGAACGGTGCGTTGAACGCCCCGGCGATCCCGGCGGCGGCTCCGCAGCCCACGAGAATCTTTACGTGCCGCGTCTGGAAGCGGAGCCGGCGGCCGAGGAGCGATCCGAGCCACGACCCGTGCACGGCAACGGGTCCCTCGGCTCCTGCCGAACCGCCGGAGCCGAGCGTCATCGCCGCTGCAAGAGCGCGCGCGAGCACGGGGTTCGTTTGAATCACGCCGTCCCGCTTCGCGACCGCGAGCTGCACGTCCGGAACGTTCTGTCCGTCAGGGGTCCGGGTACGGCGGATAACGAACCAGGCGGCCCAGAGCCCGAACGCGGTCAGGAGCGGTTGATACAACGCCCGGCCGACCACCGGCAGCTGCTGCCGTGGCCAGCGTATCAGGACAAGGTGGCTAAGATCGATCAGGCCGTAGAAGGCGACGACGCCGAGGCCGGTGACGACCCCCACGAGAGCACCGAATACCATCAGGGTGGCGCTCTCATCCCAGTCCCGCCGTTCGAGCCAGCGCAGCGCCTTGTCCCACAGCCGCGGCAGGGGGGTTCGGGCAGGGCGTGGTTCGGGGGTCTGGCGAGTCGGCCTGGGCGGCTGAGTCATCGGCGCAACATCATGGAACCTCTAATCGCCCGCAACCGTAAGGCCGACATTCGTCGGTCCGCCGGCGTTCTTGACGAACCGGAATCGGCCCCCCACTGTAGGCGGGGCCGCCGGTTCCGCCCACCGGCCCTCGCTGCAATAACGCGCGAACCATTACGGCGTTCCGGCCCTCTAATAGATGCGGTTTCCAGCTCTCCAACGTTCTTCCAGAGTCCTCTCATGACACCGTTGCGCTTCGTCCAGGCAGTTGTACTCTCGCAGCTCGCCCTCGGGTGTGCTTCGCTGCAAACCACCAAGCCGGCTCCTGCCGGCACGCCGTCCACGTCTTCGTCGTCGACCGGCGGCGCCACTGCCGCTCCCGCGAAGAAGACGATCGCCAGCGTGACCAAGACCAGCCGCAAGGTCGACGGGCTCTTCTCGCTGTATCAGGACACGGCCAACGGCTCGCTGCACATGGTCATCAAGAAGGACCAGCTCGGCAAGGAATACATCTACTTCATGCACGTCGTGGACGGCGTCACGTCGGCCGGCTCGTTCCGCGGCGCGTTCGCGAACAACGACGTCTTCTCGATCCGGAAGAACTACAACAAGATCGAGTTCGTCACGCAGAACACGGCGTTCTACTTCGATCCGGCGAGCCCGCTCGCTCGCGCGGCCTCGGCCAACATCAGTCCGGCGGTCATTAGCGTGCAGGACATCGTCGCCGAAGACGCCGACTCGTACCTGGTGAAGGTGGACGACATCTTCCTGACCGAAGCGCTGGCGCAGATCAAGCCGCCGGCGAACCCCAATGCGCGACCGGGGCAGCAGTTCACGCTCGGCAATCTCAGCAAGACGAAGACCCGCTACGTGTCGGTGCGGAACTACCCGATGAACGCGGACGTAGTCGTGGAGTACGTGTACGAGAATCCCGCGCCGCTCAACCGCGGCGGCCTCGACATCACCGATCCGCGCAACGTCAGCATCTCCGTGCAGCACAGCTTCATCGTGATGCCGGAGAACGGTTATGCGCCGCGCTATGACGATCCCCGCGTCGGCTATTTCACGGCGCAGGTGAACGACATGCTGTCGCCGAGCGTGACGCCGTACCGCGACGTGATCACTCGCTGGAAGCTGGTGAAGAAGGACCCGGCGGCCGCGATCTCGGAGCCGGTGACTCCGATCACCTGGTGGATCGAGAACACCACGCCGCACGAGCTACGCGAGCCGATCCGGCAGGCGGTGCTGGAGTGGAACAAGCCGTTCGAGGCGGCGGGCTTCAGGAACGCGGTCGTGGTGAACGTGCAGCCCGATGACGCCGACTGGGACGCGGGTGACATCCGCTACAACGTGCTGCGCTGGACCTCGTCGCCGAATCCACCGTTCGGCGGCTACGGCCCGAGCTTCATCAACCCGCGCACGGGTGAGATCCTCGGCGCCGACGTGATGCTGGAGTACGTGTTCATCACCAACCGCCTCCGGCAGGAGCGGCTGTTCAACGCGGCCGGTCTCTTCGCGACGGGCGAGGAAGATGACAGCGAGCTTCACGCGAGCAATTGGCTGATCTGCTCGGCGGGTCATTACTTGCACCTCAACACGATGTTCGGAATGCAGGCGCTGGACGTGAGCGGCGCGTCGGAATACGACAAGCGCGAGTACATCCGCCAGTCGATCGCGTACCTCGCGCTGCACGAGGTCGGCCACACGTTCGGCCTGAACCACAACATGAAGTCGAGCCAGATGCTCACGCCGGCAGAACTGGCGGATCGCTCGATCACTTCGGCGAGGGGCGTCACCGGCTCGGTGATGGAATATCCGCTCGTGAACCTCGGGCCGAACGGCGCGGTGGTGGACTACTTCCCGAGCAAGCCGGGCCCGTACGACTTCTGGGCGATCCAGTTCGGCTACGACCCGCGGCTGGACGATGCGGCGCGCATGAGCGCGCTGCTCGCCCGCTCGACGGAGCCGGGGCTGGAGTTCGGCAACGACGCCGACGACATGCGCGCGCCCGGCAAGGCGATCGACCCGCGGGTGAACACCAACGATCTGTCGAGCGACGCGATCGGCTATTCCGCCGCGCGCATCGATCTGGCCAACGATCTCATGCGGCGGCTGCCGGCGAGATATTCGACGGAGGGCAAGTCGTACCACGAGCTGCGGTCGGCGTATCTCGTCCTGAGCGGGCAGCAGGCGGGCGCGGCCGACGTGGTCACGCGCTACATCGGCGGCGTGTACGTGGACCGGGCGATGGTGGGCCAGCCGGGCGCGACCAGGCCGTTCACGCCGGTGAGCCGCGCGGATCAGCAGCGCGCGATGCAGGTGCTGGCGAGCAAGGTGTTCGCGC
>JANLGX010000082.1 GCA_024654005.1 Gemmatimonadaceae bacterium
AGGAGTACTGGCGCAGGTATCGCTCTCGTCATCGCGAGCGCCTGAATGCCTACAACCGCGAGTGGATGCGTGCGTATCGGGCGCGCTCGCGTCCTCAGAAGGTGGCCGCATGACCATCCAGCGGAAGACCCGCATCTCCCGCAAGCGTGCTAAGCCCCGCGCCTATAAGACGCCCAGATGCGACTTCGCTACGCCCACCGGCCGCCACCTTTGCAGGAAGCCTCAGAAGGTGACGTGGTCGGAGGCGCTGCCGAAGCCGGGAGAGATCAGGTTCTTGACTGGCCCGCTCGCTGGACAGGTCGGCACCGTCGTCTCAGAAGTGCGCGGCATGTGCGCCTCGCACGCGAAGGCCGAGTCCGCGCGTCTTTGGAGCCTCCTCGTCCGCACCGGCCGCTGCGACCTCGCCGACTGGCACCGCTCGCTCGGAGTGAAGTGCGGCGGTCCGATCTGCGGCTGCCACGGCTTCGGCAAGGGCGCGTATCCGTCCGTGCGCTACGAGCTTTGGAACGGCTTTTCGGGATGCTCCGGCATCAACGCCTGGACCGAGGACCACACGCTGGAATGGGACGACTACCTGCGCGCGACGTGGGGGCCGCTCTACGAGGAGCGCCGGCAGCTCGCGCTCGCAGTCCGCAAGTACGACCTCGGCGAAGTCATCGCGACCCTATCCACGCAGCTCTCAGACGTGAAGCAGAAGGAGGCGGCTTAGATGCTTCGACCGATCGACTACATCTTGCAGCCCCGAGAGGGATGGTTCTGGCTCAGGAACTTCCCGCAGAACGCATGGTGGTGGTTCACGTCGGAGCGGATGACGGGCGGGTATTCGGAGCCCCCCGAGTATTACTGCTCGCGCGCCCGCGTTCTGCGGATCTTCTTTCGCAACCTCGTTGACCCTCGCTATCTGATCTTCTGCGTGCAAGAGCGCGTCTGGCCGTGGGATGGCCTGCTCGATGCGCTGCGGTGGCCCGAGTGACCCCCCTCCTCTCTGACACCGAAGGCCGAGCCCCCCACCTGCTTTGGAAGAAGCTGCGCCTCCGTCTGTGGTGCCTCCAAGACGAATGGGGTCAGCGGAGTCACCTTCATTGGGGGGCGAATCCCCCCAATGCCTACGACGACGAGGGGCGGGCGCGGATCTGCTCGCCAAAGGAAGCATTGGTACGCACCTACTACGTCTCGCATCTTCACGACAGGGCACGCGCCGAGTTCGATAGCGGGAGGATCGGATGGGCACATCCGACGTTCGAGACCTTCGTGACTCGCTGGCCGCATCTGGTGACGCCATGACGATCAAAGGCCGAGTGATCGCAGACATCGAGGCGCTGTGTGATCCCGACGAACTGAGGCGCACCGCGTTCCATCTCAACGAGATGGTCGAGATCGACAAGCGGTTCGGTAGAGGCGAGAGTCCGTGGACACGCGACGTGGCCGTGCCCTCGCTGTACGCCGCCGCCGACCGTCTCCGCGACTTGGAAGAAGTAGCGAAGGCAGCCGAGGCGTGGTGTCGCCGCATGACTACGGATGGAGTGCTGCTCTGGTTTGAGGAGCGTCAGTTGGTGGACGCCCTCTCCACGCTCGATCGTTCAGGGAGGACCGAATAGGTGAACATCTGGAAAGGTGCGTACCACTGCGAGACGTGCAAGAAGCGCGTCGTGATGCTCGGGGGCACCCCCGTTCACGTCGAGGCTGACGGCACCCTTCGATGGGTGGATGGACACAGGATCGTTGGTGGCGGGCGATGACGGGAAACACTTGGGGGTCCGCCCCCGCCTCTCAGCCTCGGTCCGTATCCCGCATCGACGCGCCGAAGAACGTCGTCGTTCGTTGTGAACACTGTGGGCGGATCGGCCTCCCCGAGCAGATGGCGCGCGACTGCGTCGCTGGCGACGGGTATCGCTGTCCGTCCTGCCACAAGGAGGCCCTCCCATGACCGACCCTGTATCCGTAGAAGCACTAGTGAACCTGCGTGAAGCACGAGCACGAGCCACGGTCCTCCAGAACTACATGACTGGCAATTTTCAGAAGGCCCTGCTCGATCTGTTGGACGCTGCAGATGCCGCCGCCGAAGCCTTGGAGACAGCAGAGAAGGAGCGGACACGCGGGCTGCTGGCCCATCAGAACCTAGAGCGAGTCTTGTTCGCCCGCATTGAGCAGGTCGAAGCACTCGCCAAGCGACGAGAGGAGGAGCGAGACGAGATCGCCGATGAACTCGCTCATGCCTATTGGTACTCGTGCGGCTGTCTCGCCGGTGGCGTGGGTCATGCCCCAGGTTCTGACGAGTGCCCGGCCCGCTCCCTCTTGAATGCGGAGAAGACGGGGGACACCCCCAAGCCATCCGAGGACGCACCTAGGGAAGCGAAGCGGTGCGGGTATCACGACGTCGTGTGTGTTTCGGCGAAGCCGTGTCCGACACACGGCGACGGCAAGCCGCGAAGTGGGGGACGACATGGATGATCCGCGCACGCTTGTCGAGCGGCTATTGGACGCGGCGGCAGCCCATCACGACGTGCGTGTCGCCGCGCTGCTTCGTGAGGCAGCGGTGGCGCTTATTCGCATAGCCCCCTCCGCTCCCGAGAACGCACCACAGGAGGAGACATGAGCAAGAAGAAGTGGACGTGGGACGACTACCCGATCTACGGAAGGGGTCGCGGCGTCATCAGGGGCGAAGGGCGGCACCTCATGTACGGAGACGCGGTGATCGCGAGCGCCGAGCGGGACGACATAGTGAATGGCCCCGAAGGCTTCGCCATGATCCCGAAGATGTGCGACGTGCTGAACGCTCATTGGCGGGAGAACGCACCATCCAGCGTGACCCCGTCTGAGGAGTACGTGGTCGATGGGTACGGCAACCGTTATCCGAAAGCAGCCTCAAATGCACCTGCCCATCCAGCGTGACCCCGCCCGCGCACTCCGACGACGGAAGCGATGCCTGCCTGCGATGCGGCGGACGTGGCGTCGACTCTGAAGCGCCAACGTGCGGCCCCGCTAGGTTTCACGCATGGAGTCGTTGCGAGATAGGCGATGTGGTCAAAGTCATATGCGTCTGGTGCGGTCAACCTCGCTGCCCCGCCTACCACGGCTCGGGCTCGCAGCCCACCCCGACCCCCTCGGAGGCTGAGAGATGACGAATGAGACGGGCGTCGTTGTGTTGCGCGAATGCGCCCATCCTGGCTGTCCCGCCTACCGCTGCTACTACGACGGCCTTTGCGAGTGGTCGTGGGGCAACGACGACGAGTGCCGCCTGCCCCAAGATCTCGAGGCGGACCTCGTGAACTACTGCACCTTCCACTCACAGGTGATGCTCTCGCAGCACGTCCGCGAATACCGCGCGGAATGGGAGGCGATGCGGCCCTCCTCTGGAGACAAGCGATGAGCGAGCGCCCGGCCTTTCCGGGTGAGCCTATCGACGGCCGGGTGTGGCACGCGCATCGGAAGTACCCCGGCATTGACCACGGCTGCCCGATCACCTGGGACCACAACGCGCCGGAGTCGCATGTCTGCCGCCCGCACGTCCACGACACCCCGCACCCCATCGACGTGCTGCGCGACGCGGGCGTCTCGTTCGTTGGCGACCCATGACCTAGCGCGACATCTTTTTTCCCGTTCGGGCAGGGGGACGGGACTTTCGGGGGAGCGAGAAAGGGAAGAGCGTGATCGAGCTGAGCCGGCGTGAACGCGAAGTGGTCGAGCTCATCGGACGGGGCGTATCGTGCAAGAGCGCCGCGGCGATGCTCGGGCTCTCCATCGGTGCGATCGAGGCAAGAGCGGGCCGTGCATATCGCAAACTCGGTGTCCACAACTGCCGGGAAGCCCTCGCGATGCTGAAACGCAAGAATTCCCTACGTTCCCGCCCGCTTGCTGAGCAGTTACTTCTAGTGGCGTAGGAACGCTTGACGGCGCCCGAGTCCTAATCACTGGTGGGGCGGGCTCCTTTGGCCACGCCTTCACCCGGATGCTCTTGCAAGGCTCCGTGGGGGCCGTTCGGGTGCTCTCCCGCGACGAGGAGAAGCACCGCCTCATGGCGGAGGCGTTCCCCGACAAGAGGCTGGACTTCCTCCTAGGGGACGTGCGGGACGGCGCTCGACTTCGCCGGGCCTTCGAGGGGGTGGACGTCGTCGTCCACGCCGCCGCGCTGAAGCAGATCCCCGCCACTGAGGCCGATCCCGTAGAGGCGGTGAAGACCAACGTCCTCGGGGCGGTGAACGTCATCGAAGCCGCGCTGGACTCCGGCGTGAAGCGCGTGATGGCGCTGTCGTCGGACAAGGCCTGCGCCCCCGTTCTCCTCTACGGAGCCACGAAATTGTGCGCGGAGAGATTGGTCTGCGCCGCCTCGCAGTTGGCCGGTCCGCGGGACATCCGCTTCGCCTGCGTGCGCTACGGCAACGTCGTCGCCTCCCGGGGCTCGGTCATCCCGAAGTTCATCGAGCAGGCCAAGACCGGGCGGGTCACTCTCACGCACCCGCTCATGACCCGCTTCTGGATGACGCTCGACGAGGCCGCTCGGTTCGTTTACGACCGCATCGAGGACATGGAGGACGGGAAGGTCTACGTCCCCAGGCTCCCCTCCGTCCGCGTGCGCGACCTCATCACCGCCATCGCACCGGAAGCACAAGTGGACATCACGGGCATCCGCTTCGGAGAGAAGCTCCACGAGTCGATGGTGTCCTTCGACGAGTCCTACCGAACGCTCCACCTGGGCGATCACTTCGCCATCGGCCGCGAGACGGTCAATCCCGAGGCGTGGTCGTACAGCAGCGACCGCAACACGTTCCTCTCGGTCGATGAGATATGCGAGCGCCTCGTCGGGTTGGGGCCGCTGTGAACAACGTCAGGGGTCAGGGCTTCTTCCATGTCGAGTACCGCCCCGACGTCGGGTCGAGTGGGAAAGTACCGGGCCTGCTGTCGTGCTGCGTCTGCCGCTGCATCGCGTCCCGGAGGTGCGTGGAGTGCGACGCGGCCTACTGCGATGACGAATGCCGGAAGGTCCACCGCATGGAGGCGCATCCCAAGTTCGCGGTCGTGACGAGGTGACCTCCGAGTTCGAGTTCCCCCGCATGGGCGAAGCGCCCGACCTCGACCTCTCCGTTGCGGTCGTCGGGTGCGGATCGATCGGCCGTCGTCATATCCAAACCCTGCTCAAGCAGGGACCGCGCATCGTCGGCGTCGATCCGCTCGACGTCCCGCTCCCCGACTCGGTACAGCACTACCGCACGCTGAGAGAAGCGGGGAAGGTGGACGCGGTTCTCGTCTGCACGCCGGCCAGCGACCGTATCCGCATCATCCGCGAGGCGCTGGCGATGGGGGCGCACCTGTTCATCGAGAAGCCCCTCGCGATGACCTACGCGGAGGCCGAGGAGATCGCCGCTCTCGTGGCCGAGTACCCCCACCGCAAGGTGATGCTCGGCTACAACCTGCGCTTCGACCCGGACCTTCAGACCTTCGCCGCCCAACTGCCCGACCTCGGACGTCTGATGTACGCGCAGGTGCGTTGCTCGTCCTACCTCCCCCGATGGCGACCCGGGCGCGACTACTCCCAGACCCCATCCGCCCGGGCCGCACTCGGGGGCGGGATCCTCAGAGAGGCGTCGCATGAGCTGGACCTCATCAACTGGCTCTTCTCTCCGAAGTCCGTCGCCATCGGGGCGTCGATGCGGAAAGTCTCGGACCTCGACATCGACTGTGAAGACCTCGTGGCCGCAACGCTCGAGACCGAGACCGGGCTGGTGATCGAGCTTCATCTGGACTTCATCACGCCCGGCTACTCCCGAGGTATCCGCGTCGTCGGCACCAAGGGCGAGGCGGAGTGGCGGCTCGGCCCCGAGTCCCCGATGTACGAGCGCGAGATCGCGCACTTCCTCGACTGCGTGGTGAACAACAAGAAGCCCGCCGTCGGGATCGGGGACGGGCTGCGCGCGATGGAGTTGGACCAGTTGATCCGCGCGGCGAGCGCCGCGTTCGACGAGGCAAGAGGGAGGCTGGCGGCATGAGGGCGCCGTACCCGAAGGCCCCGCCGCGCATTGTGGCGTGCATCGTTTGTGGCGCCACCTTCGTTGTTCAGGGGCGTGGGCATGTCAAGCGCCGACACTGCGATGAGCACCGTGAGCGGCGGTGGGTTTCCTACTACGCGCGCAACAAGAAGCGAGTGTTGGAGCAGCGCTCTCATCGTGTCGATGAACTAAGGGCGTGGTTCGCCGCGTACCGCAAGGCGAACAAGGGCAAGCGAAACGTATGGCATCACCGCCGTCGGGCGCGGCAGGTTGGCGCGACGGGACGCCATACGCACGAGGAATGGCTCCTGGTGCTCCGCGATCTTCCTATGTGCTTCTGGTGCGGTCGGCGGGACGCGGCTCTTACGAAGGATCATCTGTTTCCGCTCTCGCGCGGCGGGACCGACGACATCAACAACATCGTTCCTGCGTGTCGCCGGTGCAACTCACGAAAGCGGGAGAAGACGCCGCGGGAGTACCTCGACTGGCTGGCCGAGGTCGGTGCCGCATGAGACCGACTGTGATCGTTCAGGCCCACCTTGGATCCAGGCGCCTACCTCGGAAGATCTTGATGGGTGTGGCTGGGCGACCCCTTCTCGCCCATGTGGTGACGCGAGCCAGACAAATCCGCGGCGTGTCTCCATGGGTCGTCATTGCGGTGCCAGAGCCCGATGTGTATGAGATCGCCAACGCGCTATGGCACAGCTCGGCGCGCCTGGGTTCGGGCCCGTTCCGCAACGTCGTCATCTTCGGGTCATCGCGCCCCGATGGAGATGTGCTCGGGCGTTACGTGGACGCCGCCACGTTCATTGATGCATCTGCCGTCGTTCGGATTACCTCGGATTGCCCGATGTTGTCTCCCGGCGCGTCGTCGCTCGTCGTGGCCCGCTTCCTCCAAGGAGACGTCGGGTACTGCTCGAACGTCGGCGTCGAGAACGGCTGGCCCGACGGATGGGACACCGAGGTCGTCTCTTGGGATGTCCTGCGGCATATGGACTCGACCATCACCGATCCGTACCACCGGGAGCACGTCACCACCTGGCTCCGCATGACCGCCCACGACTTCCGGGTGGCGAACGTCAAGAGCCCGGTGGACCGGAGCCGAGAGAAGTGGTCGGTGGATTGCGAGGAAGACCTCGCAAAAGTACGAGAGCTTCTGGAAAGGCGGGCTGCATGACCGACCTTCTCTCCCGCGCCCTCCGTGTCATCCCCTCGGGCTGCAATACGTTCTCGAAGTCCAGAGCGCAATGGCCTGCCAACGCGCCATCGCATCTCGGCAGGGGGAGGGGCGGTCATGTGTGGGACGCGCAGCAGCGTGAGTACATCGACTTCACTCTCGGGTTGGGGCCGATCATCCTCGGCTACAAGGATCCCGAGGTTGAGCACTCGGTCCGTCTCGCGCTGGACGACGGCCCCATCTTCTCCATGCCCTATCAACTTGAGGTCGCGATCGCCGAGATGCTGACCGAGGTCATCCCCTGCGCCGAGATGGTGAAGTTCGGGCTGAACGGAAGCGACGCCACCACTGCCGCCGTGCGGTGCGCTCGTGCCCACACCGGAAGGGACGTCATCCGCTCGCATGGGTATCACGGTTGGTCCGACACGTTCTCGCCCAACACCGCTGGCATCCCGCAGGCGACCCGCGCCCTCACGGAGCAGATCGACCTCGGGGATGACATGTGGGATGCGGTAGACAGGAACGTGGCCGCCGTCATCATCGAGCCAGACAACTTCTCGCCAGGAATGCTCCGACGTCTGAGGGAGAACTGCGACCGCGCTGGGGCTCTGCTCATCTTCGATGAGGTGCTGACCGGCTTCCGCATCGCCCTCGGGGGATATCAGGAGTACAGCGGGGTCACGCCCGACCTCGCCACGTTCTCGAAGGCGATGGGCAACGGCTACCCGATCTCCGCAGTGGTGGGCAAGCGGGAGTACATGCAGACCTTCGAGCGCATCGGCTTCTCGGGCACGTTCCTCGGAAGCACGCCCGGCCTCGCTGCCACTGGTGCGGTGATCCGCAAGATGCGCGCCGAGCCGGTCATCGCCCGGCTGTGGGAGCACGGCAACACGATCAAGTCCGTGTTCACCGAATGCGCCAAGGAGTCTGGTATCGACGCGGAGCTGACCGGGCTCGCCCCGCGCCTGGTCTTCCGCTTCAAGGGAGACACCGACGTGGACCCCATCATCCGCGACCGTCCCGCACGGTTGGCGTGGCGCACGCTCTTCGCCCAGTCCCTGATCGAGCGGGGCATCCTCGCCAACTTCGGCTTCACATTCGCGTACGCGCACTCGGACTCCGACATCGAGCGGGCGTGCGAGGCCATTCGTGATGCCTTCGAGGTACTTGCCAACGTCGACAAGCCAGAGGATGCGCTTATCGGCGAGGCGGCATCGCCGGGGCTCCGCGCCGCATGACGTGCTCCAATTGCGCCCGTCCCATCCAGCGTGGTCAAAGTTCTACCAGCTGGTGGGAAAAAAAGAACGGCAAGCAGTTCTACCGGGTCGCGCATGTTGAATGCCCGAATCGTGAAGGCAACTTGCCCAGATGGAGCGATCTATCCGAGCCGCAGATGGGTGAACTGTGACCGAGGGGTGGTTCTGGTCATCTCCGGGCTGGCAGCGGTACATGCTGGCGAAGGGCGGCTCGCCAGACATCCATGTCGGTGCGGCCAACCTCGTCGCCCCCCTCGGTCCAGAGCCTGAGATGTGGGCGCGCGTCCGCCACGGTCATCAGGCCGACATCCGCAGTGCCCAGCATCGGGGGATGCGCGTGGAGCGCTCGCGGGACTTTGCCGTCTACGAGCATCTTCATCGGGCCAGCGCCAAGCTCCCGCGAGACCAGCGCACCTACGACCACATGTGGACCTTCCTCAACGACGGCCATGCCCAGCTCTATCTCGCACATGAACGTAAGTGGGTCGGGGCGGCGCTGTTCTTTGTGTATGAGCGCGGGTCGTACTACGCCTCCGTCGCCCGATGCTCGGATGAACCGCGCGGGACGGGGCATCTCCTGCTCTGGACGGCGATGCGGGAGCTGGCGCAGGACGGCATCGCGTGGATGGACTTCGGGCCAGCCGACGCGTCCACCGACAAGGAGAAGGCCATAGAGCACTTCAAGCGTGGCTTCGGTGCGGAGCCGAGAGCGGGCTGGCGGTGGGGGGAGGCATGAGCGACCTCTCGCTCTCGATATACGCGCAGCGCGCCCGCAGCATCGAGGACCCAACGCTCGCATCGGGTCGCACCCTCGCGGTGAGGGGGACGGAGCGTGTCATCCGCAGAGACGTGATGGGCAAGCTCGGCATCGCGCCGAACGACCGGGTGCTGGACATCGGCTCAGGTATAGGCACCCTCGCCATCCCGCTCTCGTACTTCGTGGAGAGCGTGACGTGCGTGGACCACCCCGAGGTGCTGGAACGGCTGGCCAAGACACCGAGGCCGAACATCGAGCTGGTACCGGGCAACTTCTTCAATGTCGATCTCGGAACACGCAGGTTCACCAAGGCCATCGCGTATGCGGTGGTCCACTACCTCTCGGACATGGACCACCTCTTCGCCCTGATCGACAAGACGCTGGCCCACCTTGAGCCGGGCGGGCTGTTCCTCATCGGAGATGTTCCGAACGAGGCGTACAAGGATCGCATCTGGGTGACGGCAGGAGGACAGCGCATTCAGATGGACTGGGCCAAGCTCATGATGGCGACCGAGGCCGAGCGCAAGGCCACCGAGGACGGGCTGCATCTTCCGGTGGACACCGAGCTCATCAAGCTCTCGGACCTGGAGATCATGGGCATCCTGCTCCACGTTCGCAGGGCCGGACATCACGCCTACGTGGTGCGGCAGTCCCCCGGCCTGCCGTGGGCGCACCAACGCGAGGACATCCTCATCGAGAAGCTGGAGCCCGCTCCTCATCGGGACATGTTCGTGGCGCACCTCAACACCGGGCGCATCATCGGCTTCGCCATTCGCCAAGTGCTACCCGAGGACTGCGACGGTCTCTATGGCTGGTCGCAGGACCCATCGGTCAGAGCTGCATCCATCCGCACCGAGGCGTTCACTATCGAGCAACACCGCGAGTGGTACGCCCGCAAGCTGGAGAAGGCGAAGGCTGGGACTCTGCGCTGGTACATCCTCGAGGAAGAGATCACTCGCCCGATGGGTCAGGTGCGCTACGAGAAGGTCGTCAAGGGAGAGCCTTTGTGGACCGGCGGGCCATTGGCCCAAGAGGACGGGGACGCCGAGATATCCATCTCCGTTGTCCAGGGTGCTCGCGGGGCGGGGATCGGCCGGGCGCTCTTGGAGCGCACCGAGGCGATGGCGAAGAAGGATCTCGGAGTAGAGCGACTCGTCGCGCTGATCCGCCCGGAGAACGCATCGTCGATCAGCGCCTTCGAGCGCGTCGGCTACGTGTACGTCAGAGACGAGGAGCGGATGGGCGTGACGCTGAGGAGGTACGAGAAGTGACTCAGTCGAGCCGCTGGCCGCACGACAGAGAAGACCTTAGTGCGGTACGGCCACATATGGACGATGAGACCGACTCGGCCCTGGTCGCCCATATCAACGCTGCCCACATTATTTACACGAATGGATTCCCGTGGGAGGGTGCCATTCCACTCAAGCAAATCGATGCGCAACGACTGCATCTTGCTATGCATGAATCTCCTGAGCCCACCGACCCCGGCTTCATTCCGGGGCGCATCGGGGGCGAGGGGCGCGCATGACCGGCTTCATGGGCCGCGATCACGTCCTAGTCGTAGCCGAGGGCGGTAGCAATCACGGCGGCTCGCTCGAGGCCACGCTTGCGCTCACCGATGCCGCCGCAGATGCGGGCGCGGATGCCATGAAGTGGCAGCTCTGGCACCACGAGGAGATGTACGAGGCCGGGACCGAGGAGTACGCCACTGCAGAGAAGTGGCAACTCCCGGCGACGTACGAGTGGCTGGGGGCGCTTCGTAAGCGGGCGCATGACCGCGGGATGCTCTTCGGTCTCTCGTCGTTCGGCCTGCGTGCGCTGAACGCGGCAGACATCTACGCCGACTTCCACAAGGTCGCCAGCATCGAAGCCACATGGGGGCTGTTCGTTCAGGCCGTGCTCGGCAAGGGCAAGCCCACGATCATCAGCACGGGGATGATGGATCGTGCTGGAGAGTTCGGCTTCGGGAGTGTCTTCCGCAACGGCTACGGCTGGTGGACCGGCTCCGGCAATGCGAGGGACGTCGTTCTCTTGGGCTGCACGGTGGCCTACCCGTGCCCCATCGAGGATGCCAACGTGGCGAGTCTCGCAGACCTCGCATACGAGGTGCAGCAGTACCGCCTCGCGGGCTTCGGCCTCTCCGATCACACCACCCACCCGACCATCGCGCCATGCGCTGCGGTGGCGTTGGGCGCCTCGGTGATTGAGAAGCACATACGTCCCCAGCGCCCCGGCTGGATAACACCGGACTGGGACCACTCGATCGACCCGTTGCAGTTCCGCGAGATGGTCGCGGCGATCCGCCTCACCGAGCAGGCCCTCGGGTCAAGCGAGAAGAGGATCAGACCAAGTGAAGAGAAGTACATCAAGTACCGCAGAGGCCCGAGGGGGCTGCGTGGTGCCTAGCGTGTGGCTCGCTCCTCGTGAGTGTGAGGTGCTCTGCTTGCTCGCTCGCAAGGACGGCCCACGCCTCCGTGGCGCCACCTTCAAGTGGGCGGCCGGCAGGATGGGCATCAGCGAGAACGGCGCACGCGCCGCGGCGAAGCGGGCCTACCGCAAGCTCGGCGTGAACACGAAGGCCGATGCGTTGATCGCCCACCCTCCGCACCGACCCACCCCTGATGAGTCGTGCCATATCCGTACCGGAAACGTACCGCAGCGCCCCGCCGCCTGACCCCTCCCGAATAATCCTCCGCACATAGTCGCCACCGAGGGACGTGCCAGCGGGCGCGGTCTCTCCCGCACGTCGGTGAGGTGGCATGAACAGCACGGCGCTGATCGTCCTCGAGAAGGGCGTCTACGCGG
>JANLGX010000086.1 GCA_024654005.1 Gemmatimonadaceae bacterium
CGAGCTTGCGGAGAACCGGATGGTTCATCCAGTCGGTTTCCTTGCTGGTAGTCATTCCGGTCCCTTTCCCATTTTCCTCTCGCCGCGGAGGATCTTCGAGAGAAGATTGTTCTGTCGCTGCAGCAGGATTCGCATCGCCCTCGTCTCATGATGTGTGCGCGTGAGCATCAGCGCCAGGTCCGCACCGCCCCACAGCAGCGCGGCGAACGCCAGCAGCCGCACCGCCTCGCCCATGATGGTACCCGGCGTCACCGGCATCCCCGACGGATCGGTGAGCGTCAAATAGATCTGCGCGAGCATGACGAGGACGAGAATGACCGCGACCGCCTTCAGCAGGATCGCGACCAGGCGAATCCCGCGCATGGGCTCCCAATCCTCGTGCCGCATGGGAAGCCTGGTCGCCACCTGCTCTCCGCGGCGCCTTCGCCCGGGCTCGCTTCCTATCCCGTTGTCGTCGTATTTCGCCATTATTCGCTTCCCTGCCGTCGGTCTGGCGTGTCACTCCAGCAGAACCCGAATCAGCTATGCAAGCAATCGGCCGCCGTTCCGGAGTGTCACCGAGGCGGAGCTCGCGCGGAATTAGACCTTGCAGCTCACCATTCCGCGCCTCTCCAGATAGCGCTGGTGATAGTCCTCGGCTTCGTAGAATGGCCCGGCCTGCCCGATGAGCGTCACGATCGGTCCCCGGTACAGCTTCGACGCGTCCTGCGCGGCCTTCGACTCCTCGGCCAGCCGCTTCTGCTCGTCGTCGTGATAGAAGATCACCGAGCGGTACTGTGAGCCCACGTCGGGCCCCTGCCGGTCCCGCGTGGTCGGGTCGTGCATCTTCCAGAACGCATCGAGCAGCTGCTGGTACGTCACCCGTGCCGGATCGTAAGCGACTTCCACTGCTTCGGCGTGACCGGTCGTCCCGGTGCACACGTCCTTGTACGTGGGGTTCACGGTCGTCCCGCCGGAATATCCCGACACCGCGTCGGAGACTCCCGGGATCTGCCTGAACGCGGCCTCGACACCCCAGAAGCACCCCGCGCCAAAAGTCGCCTTTGTCATTCTCTCCCCGGTTCGGTTGTCGGCGGTCGGAATCACTCGCGCAGTCGTGCCGCCGCTTCCACCGCAAAATATGTGACGATGATGTCCGCTCCAGCGCGGCGGATCGCGACCAGCGACTCCATCATCGCCGCCGACTCGTCGATGGAGCCGAGCGCGGCTGCAGCCTTGATCATCGCGTACTCGCCGCTGACCTGGTACGCCGCGACCGGATGATCCGTTCCCTCGCGCACGCGCCAGATGAGATCCAGGCAGGGACCCGCGGGCTTCACCATGATCGCGTCCGCGCCCTCGTCGAGATCCGCGCGTACTTCCCGCAGCGATTCCCGCGCGTTCGCCGGATCCATCTGATACGAGCGCCGGTCGCCGAAAGCGGGCGCAGATTCCGCCGCATCCCTGAAAGGACCGTAGAAAGCCGACGCGTGCTTGGCGGCGTAGCTCAGGATCGCGGTGCCGTGAAAGCCGTCCGAATCCAGCCGCGCGCGAATGGCCGCCACGCGGCCGTCCATCATGTCGCTGGGGGCAACGATGTCCGCGCCCGCCGCGGCGTGCGACGCGGCCGCGCGCGCGAGCAGCTCGAGCGTCGCGTCGTTGTCCACCTCGCCGTCCCGCACGATGCCGCAGTGCCCGTGCTCCATGTACTCGCACAGGCACACGTCGGTGATGACCACGATTCCGGGGAACTCCCGCTTGATCGCGCGCACCGCCTGCTGTACCGCGCCTTGCTCGCTCCACGCCTCCGAGCCGGTCGCGTCCTTGCGCTCGGGGATGCCGAACAGGATCACGCCGCCGAGTCGATGCTCGGCCGCGCGCTCGACGTCGCGCAGCAGTTCGTCCACCGAAGTCTGCGACACTCCCGGCATCGACCGCACGGGGTTGCGCACGCCGGCGCCGTCGCGCACGAACAGCGGCAGCACCAGCCGCGCGGGCGTCAGATCGGTCTCGCTGAACAGCCGCCGGAGAGCGGACGTTCGCCGCAGACGACGGGACCTCACTTCAGGGAATCGCGCCATGCTCACTCCGGCTGAGGGGGTGTGACGTCCGCGGCCGCTCGCAGCTCCGCCAGAATGCTGGATCCGCCGCGCGCGCGAATCTCCGCGGCCAGCTCCTGGCCGGTCAGCTCCGGGTCCGAGCCGTCCACCGCTCGCGAGCCGCGCACGATCTGCCGGCCGGCGACGTCCGAGATGAATCCGTGCAAAACGTATTCGCCGGCTCCATCCGCCGAGGGCATCACCAGCGCGCCGATGGGCACCTGGCAGCCTCCCTCCAGCGCGGCGAGGAAGGCGCGCTCGGCGCTGACGGCCATGCGCGTCGGCGCGTGCTCCAGCGGCGCGGTGAGCGATCGCATCCGCTCGTCGGACGCGCGAATCTGCACGGCGATCGCGCCCTGGCCCGCCGCGGGCAGCCATTCCGGCGGCCCGAGGAAAGCGCCGATGCGCTGGCGCGCGTCCAGCCGGATGAGACCTGCCGCCGCCAGCACAGCCGCGTGGAATTTTCCTTCATCCATCTTCCTGAGCCTCGTCGGGACGTTGCCGCGCATGTCCACCACGTCGAGGTCGGGCCGCGCGGCGAGCAGCTGCGCGCGACGCCGGAGACTCGACGTTCCGACGCGCGAGCCGGACGGCAGGTCGGCGAGATTGCTCGCATCCGTCACGGGATTGATCACGAGCACGTCCCGCGGGTCCTCCCGCTCGAGGATCGCCGCCAGCTCGAGCCCGTCGGGCTGCTCGGTGGGAAGATCCTTCAGCGAGTGCACGCAACAATCCACTTTCTTTCGCCGCAGGGCCGATTCCAGCTCCTTCGTGAACAGTCCCTTCGCGCCGATCTCGCTCAGGGGCTCCTGCATCTTCTTGTCGCCGGTCGTGCGGATCTTCACGATCTCGACGGCCACGCCCTGCGCGACGAGCGCGGACTCCACGATCGCCGCCTGCCGCAACGCCAGCTCCGACGCCCGCGTTCCGATCCTGACCACGTCGCTCGCGGTCTTCTCAGCCACGCGTGTACGTCCCGACGATCGCGTCCACCAGTCCGTCGATCGTGGACTCCGCGGCTTCGATCGTGACGTCGAGGCCGGCGCCACGCGCGGCCTCCGACGTGATCGGCCCGATCGAAGCCGCGGACGCGCCACGCGCGGCGTCCGCGCCCACGGCGTCGACGAAGCCCGTCACCGCCGACGCCGACATCAACGTGACCAGATCGACCTCGCCCTGCTCCAGTGCCGCGCGCAGGTTCTCGGCCCCCTCGGGCTGCGGCACCGACCGGTACACCGAGAGGAGCGTGACCGTTGCGCCCAGCTCTTCCAGCCCCGCGCGCAGCACGTCGCGCGCGCCCTCCGCGCCCACATGCAATACGCTCGCGCCGCGCACGTCGTCACGGTCGCGCAGCGCGTCGAGCAGACCCTCCGCGACGAACCGCTCCGGAATCACGTCGACCGCGATGCCGTGCTCGAGCAATGTGCCAGCGGTCGCGGCTCCCACCGCTGCGATCTTGATCCCCGCGAGCGCGCGCGCGTCGCGTCCGCTCGAGAGCAGCTGCTCCCAGAACAGCGACACCCCGTTGCGGCTCGTGAACACGATCCACTCGTACGCGCTGAGCCGCTCCAAGGCGGAGCGGAGCGGGTCGAGATCGAGCCGCGCGATCCGCACGGCCGGCACCTCGAGGACATCGGCGCCGAGCTCCCGGAGACGGCCGCTGAGCGCGGGCGCCTGGTCGGCCGCGCGCGTCACCACGATGCGCTTACCGAACAGCGGGCGCTTCTCGAACCAGGCGATCTCGTCCCGCAGCAGCACCGACCAGCCGATGACAGTGACTACGGGCGCCTTGAGCCGCTCGTGCTCGATCGCGTCGCACAAAGTGCCGAGCGTCGCGACCACCGTGCGCTGCCTCGAGTGCGTGCCCCACTGAATGGCTGCCGCCGGGGTTTCCGCGGGTAGCCCGCCTCCGATGAGAGCTGCCGTCGTCTGCGGGAGAGTCTTCACGCCCACGTACAGCACGATCGTGCTGCCGCTCTTCGCCAACGCTCCCCAGTTCGTCGTGCTCGACAGCTTGGACGGGTCCTCGCTGCCGGTCACCAACGTGACGGACGAAGCCATACCGCGGTGAGTGACGGGAATTCCGGCGTACGCGGGCGCGGCGATCCCCGCCGTTATGCCCGGAATGATCTCGCAGGGAACGCTCGCCTCGGCGCACGCGATCGCCTCCTCGCTGCCGCGGCCGAACACGAACGGGTCGCCACCCTTCAGCCGCACCACGCGCTTCCCTTCGCGCGCCAGCCGGACGATGAGCTGATTGATGTCCTCCTGCGTCACCGATCGCTTGTCACCGCCGCGCTTCCCCACGTAGAACAGCTCGGGGAACCCCGCGGACACCGCGTCGGGCGGCAGCAGCGCGGGATTGGCCAGCGCGTCGTACACGATCGCGTCCGCGCCGTCGATCAGCTC
This sequence comes from Gemmatimonadaceae bacterium, assembly GCA_024654005.1. Taxonomy (GTDB): domain Bacteria; phylum Gemmatimonadota; class Gemmatimonadetes; order Gemmatimonadales; family Gemmatimonadaceae; genus JACDCY01. Next base: position 4,488 of record JANLGX010000086.1, read on the forward strand.
GCGCCCGCGCACGGTTATCAGTCCCGGATCGCCCGGGCCCGCGCCGACGAGAAAAACCTTTCCTTCCGCCATCAGTCGGCGCCCGAGCGCATCGACTCGGGATCGATCCCCGTGCGAGCGCACCAGCGCCCGCAGGAGAGGATCCGCGCGTTGACGGGATCGGTGATTTCGGTCGGAATGGCGGTAGAGAGCATCGCCGTTAACGATAGTGGCTGGGCTTTGCTTGCGGCTCGTCTCGTTCCTCGGCAGTATCTCACAACAGCCCAAAACGGGCTGGACCAATGCCTAGCCGTCCACCGGCGAGGCTTTTCGGGAGGAGCGATGCGCCGTTATACCGTCGTGTCCGGCATTTTTCTCGCGGCCCTTGCCGCCGTCCAGACCACACGACTCGTGCTACAGTGGCCGATCCGGGTCGCGACTTACGACGTGCCGATGTGGCCCTCGGCCGTCGCGGCTCTCATTACCGCCTCGTTGGCGATCTGGGCGTTCCGCGTCAGCGCGGACCGAGGATAGAAACCGGCCACTGGCGCCCACACGGAAGTCAGCGCGCGAGGAACGTCCTACTTACGTATCAGTCGAGCGTGCGTGAGCCCGTCGGGGCCATGCAATCGGTGGAGCCAGCGTGAGGGGTGCGGCGGGTGATCGTGCACCGTCCGATACGTCGCCCATGCGACCATTGCCGCGTCGAACGCGATCGCTGCGAGCAACATTCCAATCGGGATCGCGAGTCCCACGAGCGGAATGACAATAAGCGCGGCTTCCATATGGCACCTCCGCATATCCGGTCGAAGCGGCCGGCCTTGTCTTGAAGCAAACCTGATCGAACGGCAAAAAACCATCAGGAAAACCTGCAATTCCAGCAGTAATTCGCCGACATAAGAAATCGGGATTCGAGCCTTTTTGCGCGGGTCTCGCTGGCTTGCCGCACCGCTTCACGCGTCGCCGCGCAGCCGCCTTCTGGCGCCGGGCTAGTCTCCGTCGTGCGGCGGCTCGGCGTGCGCCGCCATGCAGCTCGGACAGATGCCGTGGCTGAACCGCGTCCCCGTGTGCCGCGAGATATAGCTCTCGACGGTGTGCCAGTAGTTCTCGTCGTCGCGGATCTTCCTGCAATACGAGCAGATCGGCAGGATCTCGCGCAGCGTCCGCACTTCCTCCAGCGCCGTCTGCAGCTGACGCACCAGCTGCTCCCGCTCCTCCGCGGCCTGCTTGCTCTCGGTGATGTCGCGCGCCACCGAGTAGATCCCCTGCCTGGCCGAATCGGGCGCGGCGTTCCAGCGGAGCCAGCGGAACGAGCCATCCTTGCAGAGATAGCGATTCTCGAACGACAGCGCCTGCCCGCCGGCTCTGACAGCCGCGTTCTGGCGCAGCGTGCGCTCGCGGTCGTCGGGATGGACGAACTCGATGAACGGCCGCGACATCAGCTCCTCGCGCGTAAAGCCCAGCGTCTTCTCCCACGCGGGGTTGAGCCGTTTGAAATAGCCGTCGAAGCCCAACAGGCAGAGCATGTCGATCGCGACGTCGAAGAAGGCGTCCTCGAGCCGGCCCGGCTCCGGTGTGTCGACTTCGGGCGCCGTCGCGGCGTCCGGGGCGTCCGCGGCGGCCGGGATGTCGCGCGGTGAGCGGCGGGTGATGATCACGACCCCCACGGAGCGGGTGGCGCGGGAACCGCGCGCGTCAAATCGAACTCTACGCGGAACCGGCGGTCGGTTCCCACTCGAATCAACTCGTACACGAACCGATCCGGCTCGATCTCCATAGTCCACACGTTGGTTCCGTACACCGGATTGAGCGAAACGGTGTGCGCGTCGGCAGGAAAGCTCTGGCTCGTCGCGGAGCCGGGCCCGCGCGTGTCGCCGCCGTACTGCGTGATCGCGTCCGGAGTTCCGTCCTCGTGCCGGTGGTCGTGCTTGAGGCGGATTCCCGTCGGGGTACGAGTCAGCACCCAGGTCCGCGAGCGGTCGTCACCCACGTGGAACGGAATGCGAATCTCGTTCGCGCTGCACTCGCGTACGTGCATGACCAGACGCTTCCCCGCCATGGCGGTATCTCCTGCCGACCCGGTGGACACCGCCACGCGCCCTTCGTACGCGCGTCCGCAGTGGACCCGGATCGCCGTCCAGAAGGCCTCCTGCCCGGGCGCCAACGGAGTGCCAGCCGGCGGAAAGGTCGCGCAGGCCGCCACGAGCGCGGTGACGGTTGCGGCCCCGAGTGTGCGTGCGGTCGAGTTCATCGTCTTGTCCGGTTCGGGAAACGCCTCGCGGGCTCTACCAGTCAGGCGTGCAGGGCGGCACATTTGCGGCCCCCTCCGTTGTCGGAAGCTAGCAGCTAGCTGCTGGCTTTACTTAATGCCGAATCCTACTCCAGCATCGCTATGAGCCACGACGACATCGACGTCCTGTTGCAGGAGCACCGGAAGTTCCCGCCCCCAGCGGAGTTCCGGGAGAACGCGCACGTGCGCACGCTCGACATCTACGACCGCGCGACCGCGGACTACGAGGCGTTCTGGGCCGAGCAGGCGGCGACGCTGCAGTGGTCGAAGCCTTGGAAGAAAGTCCTCGAATGGAAGCCGCCGTACGCCAAGTGGTTCGTCGGCGGCAAGCTCAACGTCTCGGTCAATTGCGTGGACCGGCATCTCAATGGGCCACGACGCAACAAAGCGGCGCTGATCTGGGAAGGCGAGCCGGGCGAGCGGCGCACGCTGACCTACTGGGACATGTATTGCGAGGTCACCAAGTTCGCGAATGTCCTCCGCGGGCTGGGCGTCGGCAAGGGCGACCGCGTTGCGATCTACCTGCCGATGATACCGGAAGTTATCATCTCGATGCTGGCCTGCGCGCGGATCGGGGCCATTCACTCGGTGGTTTTCGGCGGCTTCGCCCCCGAATCTCTGAGCGACCGGATCAGAGACTCCAAATGCAAGCTGCTGGTGACGGCCGACGGCGGCTATCGTCGCGGACAGATCGTTCCGCTCAAGCGGAACGCCGACAAGGCGCTGGAAGACACGCCATCGATCGAGAACGTGGTGGTGGTTCGCCGCACGTCGGCCGGCAACGCGGACGATACCTTCGCCGAGATGCAGGACGGCCGCGATCACTGGTGGCACCGGCTGATGCAGGACGCGCCCATTGGATGCGAGCCGGAAGAGATGGATGCCGAAGACGTGCTGTACATCCTGTACACGTCGGGAACGACCGGCAAACCGAAGGGAATCGTGCACACGACCGGCGGATACCTCACGGGCGTGACGTACACGACGAAGATAGTGTTCGACCTCAAGGACGAGGACGTGTTCTGGTGCACCGCGGACGTCGGCTGGGTTACCGGCCATTCGTACGTGGCTTACGGGCCGCTCGCCAACGGCGTGACCTGCCTCATGTACGAGGGAGCGCCTGACTGGCCGGAAAAGGACCGCTTCTGGGACATGTGCGCACGCCACGGAGTCACGGTCCTATACACGGCGCCGACGGCCATCCGGGCGTTCATGAAGTGGGGGGACGAGCATCCCGCCCGGCACGACCTTTCGCGGCTCCGCTTGCTCGGCACCGTCGGCGAGCCGATCAATCCGGAAGCGTGGATGTGGTATCAGGAGCACATCGGCGGCAACCGCTGCCCCATCGTCGACACGTGGTGGCAGACGGAGACGGGATCGATCGTCATCTCGCCGCTGCCGGGCGTGACCGACACCAAGCCCGGGAGCGCTACCAAACCGTTGCCAGGCTTCTTCGCGGAGCTGCTCGACTCTACCGCGCAACGGATCCCCGTGGGTGGCGGGCTGCTCGCGCTCACCAAGCCGTGGCCCGCGATGCTCCGAACGATCTGGGGCGACGACGACCGCTACGTGCAGACGTATTTCACCAAGTGGGATGGACGGCCGGATCTCTACTTCCCGGGCGACGGCGCCAAGCGCGACGACGAGGGCTACTTCTGGATCCTCGGCCGCGTGGACGACGTGCTGAACGTGGCGGGCCATCGGATCGGTACCATGGAAGTGGAGTCGGCGCTGGTCGAGCACCCCTCCGTGGCCGAAGCCGCGGTCGTCGGCAAGACGCACGATCTCAAGGGTCAGGCGATCGCCGCGTTCGTGACGCTGCGCGAGGGATTCACGCAGAACCCGGCGCTCCGCGACGAGCTGCGCGATTTCGTGGCGCAGAAGATCGGCGCGATCGCGCGCCCCGACGACATCCTGTTCTCCGCCGATCTCCCGAAGACGCGCTCGGGCAAGATCATGCGGCGGCTCCTGCGCGACATCGCCGAGGGGCGGGCGCTGGGCGATACGACGACGCTGGCGGACCCGAACGTCGTGGCAGCCCTGAAGGTTCAGTACGAGGATAAGGAGTGATTAGTGATTAGTGATTAGTGGTTAGTGACTGCCTTAAGCCGCTGTTTCCGCAGTTACTAATCACTAATCACTCATCACTAATCACCGCCGTTCTGGCACGACTGGTGCTTAGATTGACCTCACCTCAACTCCGCTGACGCCATGTTAAGTCGTCTGTTCCCTGAATCCATATTCTCGCGCAAGCTGAATCCGAACGCTGAGCGGCGGCTCAAGCTGTCGCAGGCGCGCGCGGAGGAGACGATCATCCGCGGGCACGTCGACAACGCGCTCATGTTCGTGGACACGCTGGCGGAGGACCTCTCGTTCGACCGTGCGATCGATACGTACGTGCGCGTGATGGGGATCCCGGAGCCGCTGGCTAGCACCGTGGCGACGAGGG
>JANLGX010000087.1 GCA_024654005.1 Gemmatimonadaceae bacterium
AGAACCAGGCGGTGCTCGTCCGGCGCGACGACCGGAGCAAGAAGCCGGTCTCGCTTGACACGATCGGCGAAGAAGCGGCGGAGCTGCTCGTGGCCATTCAGGACGCGATGCTCGAGGCCGCGCGCGACCGGCGCGAGAAGAACAGCCACCGCGGCCGGATCACGTACGACGAGTTTCGCGCGATAATGGAAGGTCCGGGCGGATTCGTGTATGCCGGGTGGTGCGGCTCGGCCGCGTGCGAGGCCAGGGTGAAGGAAGAGACCAAGGCCACCATCCGCGTGCTCCCGGACGAGGAGTTCTGCTCCGCCGAGCCGCCGGCGAACTGCCTGGCGTGCGGCGCCGCCTCGCAGTCCGAGGCGCTTTGGGCGAGAGCGTACTGACCGCCGGCTTCGGTCGCGTCGACGGCACGCTGCACTGCGACGGCGTGCCGCTCGACGCGTTGGCGGCGCGAGTGGGGACGCCGTCGTACGTGTACAGCGCCCAGAGCATCCGCGAGCAGTACGCGCGCCTGAGCGAGGCGTTCGCGGGAGCGCCGCACCGGCTGCACTACAGCGTCAAGGCGAACTCCAGTCTCGCCATCCTCGCGCTGCTGCGGGAGCTGGGCGCGGGCGTGGACATCGTCTCGGGCGGGGAGCTGTTTCGCGCGCTGCGCGCCGGCTACTCCGGCAGCGGGATCGTCTTCAGCGGAGTGGGGAAGGCCGAAGCCGAGATCGAGGAGGCGCTGCGCGCCGACGTGCTGCTGATCAACGTCGAGTCGGAGGAGGAGCTGCGGCTGGTGAACGAGGTCGCGGGGCGGATGAAGCTGCGCGCGCGAATCGCGCTGCGCATCAACCCCGAGGTGACGGTGGATACGCCGCACCCGTACACGCGTACCGGCGAGAAGGGGATGAAGTTCGGCATCCCGCACGACGAGGCGGTGCGCGTCGCGTCGATCGCGCTGGGGCTCGGGCACGTCCTGCTGGCCGGCATCGACATGCACGTCGGCTCCCAGATCGCGCTGTTCGGCCCGTACGAGATGGGGCTGCAGCGGCTGCTCGCTCTGCTCGAGCAGATGCGCGCGGCGGGCGCGTCGGACATCCGGTACATCGACATCGGGGGCGGGCTCGCCGTCACGTACGACACCGAGCGGCCGATCGACGTCACGCAATTCGGCGTGCGCACGGCCGCCATGCTCGCGGGCACCGGCCTGGAGCTGATCGTGGAGCCGGGACGGTTCATCGTCGGGAACGCCGGAGTGCTGCTGACGAAGGTCCTGTACCGGAAGCGCAGCGGCGGGAAGGAGTACGTCATCATCGACGCGGGGATGAACGACCTTCTGCGGCCGTCGCACTACAACGCGTACCACAGGATCGAGCCGGTGACGCCGGTCGGCGGGCGGATCGTCGCCGACGTGGTGGGCCCGGTGTGCGAGAGCGGGGATTTCTTCGCGCTCAACCGCGAAATAGACGATGTTTCCGCGGGCGACATTCTCGCCGTACACTCGGCGGGCGCGTACGGCTTCGTGATGGCCTCGCAGTACAACTCGCGGCCGAAAGCCGCGGAGGTGATGGTGGACGGAGACCGGTTCGGCGTCGTGACGGAGCGCGAGAGCTACGACGACCTGATCAAGGGCGAGCACGTGATCCCGCGCTGGAGCGCGCTGTGAGAGTCGGAGTGCTGGCGGACACGCATGACCGCCTGCCCGCGATCGGGCAGCTCGTGGAGAAGCTGGTCGCGTCGGGCGTGAGCCTGGTGATGCACGCGGGCGACTACTGCTCGGCGTTCTCGCTCGCCCCCTTCCGCCAGGCGAATGTTGCGGTGCTCGGCGTGTTCGGCCGCAACGACGGCGACCGCGAAGGACTCAAGGCGTTCGCGGATCAGTCCATGGGGACCGAGCTGTACGAATCACCGCACAGCTTCGAGGTAGGTGGGCACCGGATCATGCTGGTGCATGAGCTGGGCGAGATCAACCGGCGATCCATCGAAGCACACGAGTTCGTGCTGTACGGCGCGACGCACCGGCAGGACACGCGGACGATAGGCGAAACGTTGCTGCTGAATCCCGGCGAGGCGTGCGGCTGGCTGCACGGTGAGTGCACGGGCGCGATACTCGATCTGGAGACGCACGAGGTGGAGATCATTACAGTCATGGGTGGTTAGTCAAAGCGCGCTAACTTACATGTGCGTCCGGGGTGCTTCTGCCTCCGGAACGACTGATGCGGAGTAACGCAGCCGCACCGTCGCAGTCTATTCCTCACGGCGGAGGTGCTCACTCGATTCTATCCGTCTGCCGGAACTCGACTTGCGAAGCACAGAGCGACCGGCCGTTGGCGAAAGTGCGGCCGCGG
>JANLGX010000089.1 GCA_024654005.1 Gemmatimonadaceae bacterium
ATATCGATGCGGGCGGGCATTCAGAAAGTTATTAGTGATTGGTGATTGGTGATTAGTAACCCCTAACTTCACCTGGCGCCGCACCATTATTCCGGCCTGGCCGTTACCAATCACTAATCACTAATCACCAATCACCTCGATGGGCTCCCTCGACGACACCCTCGCCCTCATGCGCGACCTGCGGCAGCGCTGCGACTGGGACGCCGCGCAGACGCACGACTCGCTGCGGCCGTACCTGATCGAAGAATCACTCGAGCTGGACGACGCGCTGCGCCTGGGCGACGACGAGCTCGTGCGCGAGGAGCTGGGCGACCTGCTGCTCCAGGTGCTGTTCCACTCCGTGGTGGCCGAGGAGCGGGGCGCGTTCAGTTTCCACGACGTCGCGGGCGCGCTCATCGCCAAGATGAAAGCGCGCCACCCGCATCTCTACGCCGCCGGCGCGCGCGAGTCGTGGGAGCGGATGAAGTCGAAGAAGCGCGCATCGCTCGCCGACGGTCTTCCGTCCACGCTGCCTTCGCTGCATCGCGCCCACCGGCTCCAGGACCGTGCCGCGGGAGTCGGCTTCGACTGGCCCGACGCCGAGGGGCCGGCGGACAAAGTCGCCGAAGAGCTGGCCGAGGTGCGCGAGCTGATGCAGGAGAAGAAAGTCCGCTTCAGCGAGCACGGCGCGCCGGTGCACGACGAGGCGCACGCGGAGCTGGAGGGGGAGCTGGGGGACCTGCTGTTCGCGTGCGTGAACCTGTGCCGGAAGCTGGGGGTGCATTCGTCGCTCGCCTTGGATAAGGCGAATGCGAAGTTCCAGAGGCGGTTCGAGGCGGTGGAGAAAACTGCGGCCGAGCGGGGGGTTGACCTTGGTTCCGCCGGTCTCAAAGCCCTCGACCGGATCTGGGATGAGGTCAAACGGCGTTAACTACGCTGCGTGCTGCGTGCTGCGTCCTAGCAGAATTCTCGACTCCTGAGGGGTCCTGCCGTACCACTGACAACTCATAACGGCTGTTGCATTGCCAAGGGGCTCCGACAATACCGCGTCAGGCAGCGCAGCCAGCTAGGACGCAGCACGCAGCACGCAGCACGCAGCACGCAGCATTCAGTTCGCAGCACGCAGCGCTTTTATGGCCTCAGCCGATTCATCATCCTCGGAAACGCGATCGTCTCCCGCACGTGCGGCAGCCCGCATACCCACGCCACCGTCCGCTCCAGCCCGAGCCCGAACCCGGAGTGCACGAACGTCCCGTACTTCCTGAGGTCCAGGTACCAGCCATACGCCTCGACCGGGAGGTTCTCCTCGTGGATCCTCGCCAGCAGCTTGTCGTAGTCGTCTTCGCGCTGTGATCCGCCGATGATCTCGCCGTAGCCTTCGGGCGCCAGACAGTCGTTGCATAGCACGGTGCGCGGATCGGCCGGGTTCTCCTTCATGTAGAAAGCCTTGGCCTCTTTCGGGTAGTTGCAGACGAAGATCGGCGTGACGTAGTCGGCGACCAGCAGCGTCTCGTCTTCGGCGCCGAGGTCGTCGCCCCAGGTGATGTTGCTGCCCTTGGCCTGGAGAGTCTTGACTGCGTCGCCGTAGTCGATCCGCGGAAACGGCGTTTTCACCCGCTCCAGCCTGGTGACGTCACGCTCCAGCTCCTCCAGCTCTACGCGGCGGCGACCGACGGCCCGCGCGACGATGTACGAGACGAAATCCTCCTGCAGCCGCATGTTGTCCTCGGAGTCGTTGAACGCGACTTCGGGCTCGATCATCCAGAACTCGCTCAGGTGCCGGCGCGTCTTCGACTTCTCCGCGCGAAACGTGGGGCCGAAACAGTAGATGCGGCCGAGCGCCGCGGCCGCGGCCTCGCCGTACAGCTGGCCGGTCTGCGCGAGGTACGCGGTCCCTTCGTCGAAGTACTCCGTCGCGAACAGACCGCTGCGCTCGCCGATGGCCGCGGTGAGGATCGGGGTGTCTACGAGCGTGAAGTCGCGCTCGTAGAAAAAGTCGCGGATCGCCTGCTCGATCTCGTGCCGCACCCGCGCGATCGCGCGCTGCCGTGCGCTCCGGAGCCAGAGGTGGCGGTGATCGAGCAGGAAGTCCACCCCGTGCTCCTTGGGCTGGATGGGGTAGTCCTGCGGGCTCGGCCCGAGGATCTCGAGATCGCTGGCTCCGAGCTCGAATCCACCAGGCGACCGGCGGTCTTCACGCACGACGGCCGTCAACCGGATGCAAGTTTCCTGAGTCAAACTACCAAATCGCTCCCAGACCTCGGGCTCGACCTCACTTCTGACGAGCACCGCCTGCGCCGTGCCACTACCGTCACGTATGACAACAAACGCAATTTTCCCGGATGATCTGACGTGCGTTACCCACCCTTGCACTTCCACGGATTGCCCGGTGTGCGCGCCGAGGTCGGCGATCCGTATCGATGGGGAATTCTTTGACATTCGCTGAGCGGCAGAGAAAACGCGGCAAGCTAGGCCGCCATATGCTGAGTGTCAACGAAATATGACGCTGCGCGCGCGGCTAAGCCTCGGTCTCATCGGCATGGCGTTGGTGCTGCTCATCCCGCTGCTCCTGGCGTTGAACTCGCTGGAGCGGCTGGAAAATACCAATCGCGTGCTGCGCGACACCGATTTCGCGGCGTCGATCGCCATCGGCAGGCTGCGGACTGCGACCGACGACATCCGGGCCGCCGAGAACGCGCTGCTGTTCGTGCACGACGACAGCAGCAGACGCCGCATGACCGCTGGCATCGCGCACGCGGACAGCCTGGCAGTCGCGCTCCGCGCATATCATCTGGAGCGCGAGAGCGCGCAGATCCGCTCGGCGCTTGCGCGCATATCCGAGGCGGCGGCAGCGGAGTACGAGGCCGCGAGCGCCGGCCGCGCGCCCGAGGCCGAGAGAATCTCCGCCGGCAGGCTCCTCCCGGAGATCGCCCGGATCAACACCACGGTGCGGCAGACCGAGTCCGACCTGCGCGGCCGCACCGCCGAGCGCGTGGACGAAGCCGCAGCCGTGACGATCGAAGCGCAGCGCACGGCGGCGGCGGCGCTGGCGATCGCCCTGCTGCTGGCACTGCTCATAGCCTTCTGGCTGCTGCGGTCCATCAGCACACCGGTGTTTTTTCTCGAGCGCGGGATGCGGGCAGTGGCCGACGGCGACTTCTCCTACCGGCTCCCGTACACCGGGACCCGCCGCGACGAGTTCGGCCGGCTGGCGGGGAGCTACCAGTCCATGACCCGGCAGCTCGCGGAGCTGGACAAGCTCAAGGCGGAGTTCATCTCCATCGCCTCGCACGAGCTCAAGACGCCGATCAACGTCATCATCGGTTATCTGGAGCTCCTGCAGGAGGGGATCTACGGGCCGTTGTCGCCCAAGCAGATCGAAGTCGCGGAAACCATGGAGAAGCAGGCCCAGACCCTCACGCGCCTGACCCGGCAGCTGCTCGACGTCAGCCGGTTCGAGGCGGGCGGCGGCAGGGTCGAGCCCCGCAAGGTCGACCTGGCGCGGTTTCTCCAGCACCTGGAGGCGGCGTTCCAGGGATTGGCCGTGCAGCGCGGGATCGCGTTCCGGGTGGAGCACTCGCCATCGCTGCCCGCGGAGGTGACGTGGGACGAGGACCGGATGAACGAGGTGCTCGGCAACCTGCTCTCGAACGCGTTCAAGTTCACCCCGCGGGAAGGGGATGTGACGCTCGGTCTCGACGGCGATGAGTCCGAGGTCCGGATCACCATCCGGGATACGGGGGCAGGGATTCCCGCCGACCAGCTGCAGCACATCTTCGAGAAGTTCTATCAGGCGGACAACCAGGCGTCCGCGGCCCTCAAGGGAACAGGCTTGGGACTTGCTATTGCAAAGCAGATAGTGGAGGCGCACCAGGGTACGATTACGGTGGACAGCAAGGAGGGATCCGGCACGACGTTCCATTTGACGTTGCCGGCCCACGCGGCTGTCTCCCGGATCTCCGGCCGCCACCGTACTTCCGACCTGGGCTGAAGACACCATGAGAACCGCAAGAAGCATCACGGCCTTCCTGGCCGTAATGACGCTGAGCGCGTGCGCGACTTCCTCCCGGTCCGCCCCGGATTCTCCGAGCCCTGAGGCCTGGGGGGCGCTGCTCAACACGACCGACGATCTCGCCAACGCCGGCCGCCACGCCGCCGCGGACAGCACGCTGCTCGCGTTCGCGAGCCGCCACCCCGGCACCCACGCGGCGGAAGAGGTGCTGTTCTGGCGCGCGCTCTACAAGCTCGATCCCAGAAGCCCGGCGGCGACCAGCGCAGAGGGGCGTACGTTGCTGGATTCGTATCTCGCGGCGGAGAAGACTGCGTGGTACCGCGGTCAGGCGAACGTTCTCCGGCACCTCGCGCGCGAGATCGTCATCGCCGAACAGGCGGCCGCGCAGTCAGCGGGTGACACCACTATCGTGATCACCGACACCTCGCCGGCCGGGATCGCGGCGCGGGACCGCGTGATCCGGACGCAGCGCGCCGAGATCGCGCGGCTCAACGCGGAGCTGGAGCGCATCAAGCGCCGGCTCGCGACGCCGACGCCCTAGCCGACCCTGAACAACTCCAGCGCTCGGGGAAACCGCGCGCTCAGCGCGCGCTTCAACCCCGCGTTCTGCGGCTTCTCCAGCCCGGCGTCGCCCGCCAGCGTCTTCCCGGCGGCTTCGCGCGCGAGCACGTTCAGCTTCTCGTCGCGCACCAGGTCGGCGATGCGGAGCATCGCTTCCCCGCTCTGCTGCTGCCCAAACAGGTCGCCCATTCCCCGGATCCTAAGATCGGCGCGCGCGATCTCGAAGCCGTCGTCGGTGGACGCGAACAGCTCCAGCCGCTCCATCGATTCCTGGCCGGCCTCGCCGAGCAGAATGCAGTAGGAGCTCTCCGCGCCGCGGCCAACCCTCCCGCGGAGCTGGTGCAGCTGCGACAGGCCGAACCGCTCCGGGTGCTCGATCAACATCACGGTCGCGTTGGCGACATCGATTCCGACTTCGATGACCGTGGTCGCGACGAGGATGTCGATCTCGCCGTCGCGGAACTGCCGCATGATGCTCTCGCGCTGGTCCGCGGGGATCCGCCCGTGCAGCAGCGCGACGCGCAGCCCGGCGAACGCGCCCGCCGAGAGCTGCTCGAACATCGTCGTCGCCGCTTTCAGATCGCTCTTCTCCGATTCCTCGATCACCGGATATACGACGTAGGCCTGCCGCCCTTCCTCCACCTGCGAGCGGACGAACGCGAGCACCTTTTCGCGCCCGCTCTCCCGCCGCAGGACCGTCGTCACGGGGCGGCGCCCGGGCGGCCGCTCGTCCAGCGTGCTCACGTCGAGATCGCCGTACACTGTGAGCGCGAGCGATCGCGGAATCGGCGTGGCGCTCAGCAGCAGCACGTCCGGCGCCTGCCCTTTCTTCGCCAGCGCCGCGCGCTGCTCCACGCCGAACCGGTGCTGCTCGTCGATGGCGACGAACCCCAGCTTGCCGAAGGCGGTGGTGGTCTGCACGAGCGCGTGCGTGCCAACCGCGATCACCGGCTCCTCCGTCTTCAGCCGTGCCTCCAGCGGCGCGCGCGTCTTCGTCTTCACGCTCCCCGTCAACAGGAGCGGCTCGATCTCCAGCGGTGCGAGCAGCCGGCGCAGCGTCCGGTGATGCTGCTCGGCGAGCAGCTCGGTGGGAGCCATGATCGCGGCCTGGTAGCCGTTCTCGTACGCCAGGAGCGCGGCGAACAGCGCGACGATCGTCTTGCCGCTGCCGACGTCGCCCTGGAGCAGCCGGTGCATGCGCCGGTCACCGCACATGTCCGCGAAGATCTCGCGCAGCACGCGCACCTGCGCGCCGGTGAGCTCGAACGGCAGCTCCGACTTGAGCTTGGTCGTCAATTCCTTCTTGTTCACGAACCGGATGCCGCGGCGCGCGGTGCGCGCGAGCGCGTGTGCCCGGCGGTGGAGCAGCTGCAGAAACATCAGCTCGTCTAACGCGAGCCGGTCGCGCCCCCGCTCCGCTTCGCGGATCGACGTGGGCCGGTGCACCATGCGGAGCGCGTCCGGGAGCGCAGGCAGCGAAAGCTCCTGCAGCACCGCGCGCGGTAGATGATCGGTCGTGCGCGCGAGGAGCTGGTCGAGATGCGCGTCGATGATCGAGCGGATCGTCCGGAACGTCAGCCCTTCCGTCGCCGGGTACACGGCGAACACGCGGCCCGGAGCCGCGCCCGGGTCGTCCGGCCCGAAGTTCACGTACTCGCGGGGCGCGAGCTGCCGCCCATGATAGAACCGGACCGGTCCGCTCAGCAGCAGCACGTCGCCCTTGTCGATCGAGCGGTCGAGGAACGGCTGCCCCGGCCAGGCAGCCTCGAGCATTCCGCTCCGATCCTGGATCACCGCCTGGAAAATCCGCAACCCTTTGCGAGTCGGCAGAACTCCCTTGGAGATCACCTTGCCGACGATCGTCGCGTCCATGCCAACGTCGACCGACGAGATCGGGGAGATGGTGCTCGCGTCCTCGTACCGGTGCGGGATGTGAAACAGCAGATCGCCCGCCTTGGTAATGCCGAGCTTGCGGAAGGCCTCCGCGCGAATCGGGCCGACGCCCTTGAGATACCCGACCGGCGTGTCCAGTGCGACCCGCCCCGCCGGCGGCATCAGTCGCCGATCACTTCGCGGGCGAACTCGGCGGGATCGAACGGAACGAGATCGTCCAGCTTCTCGCCCACGCCGAGAAACTTGACCGGCACGTCGAGCGCCTGGTGCACGGCTACCACGATCCCGCCGCGCGCGGAGCCGTCCACCTTGTTCATCACGATGCCAGTGATCGGAACGGCGGAAGAGAAAGTCGTGGCCTGAGCGATGGCGTTCTGGCCGATCGTCCCGTCGAGCACGAGCAATGTCTCGTGCGGCGCGCCCGGCAGCCGCTTCCCTGTCACGCGATGGATCTTGCGCATCTCCTCGAGCAGCGCGTCGCTCGTGTGCAGCCGGCCGGCGGTGTCGATGATCGCGACGTCGGCTCCGCGGACGACAGCAGCGTCCACCGTCTCGAACGCGACGGACGCGGGGTCGGTGCCGGCGCGCGCGCCGACGAACTCAGCGCCCGCGCGGTCCGCCCACTGCCGGAGCTGATCCACCGCGCCCGCGCGGAAGGTGTCGGCCGCGCCGATCACGATCTTCTGCATGCCCTCGCAGCGGAGCCGCGCCGCGAGCTTGCCGACGAAGGTCGTCTTCCCGGCTCCATTCACGCCGATCACCAGGATGACCGTGGGCGCTGAAGGAGCGAGCCGCAGCGCGGGATCGCTGTTCCCCGCTCGCAACGAGGCTTCGATCCCCGAGCGGAGCGCTTCGCGGAACTCGGGCTCGGTGCGGATCTTTCCGAGCTTGGCGAGCCGCTCGAGCTCGGCCACGAGCTGCATCGTGGTCGCGACGCCGAGGTCGGCCTCGAGTAGGACCTCCTCGACGCGCTCGAGCGAGCCTGTGCTCACTCCTCCCTTCGCCAACACCGTGACGTCCATCAGCGCAACGTCGCGGACGCGTTGCCACAAGGAGCGGGCGGGAACGTCGCCGGGGCGGCGGATTAACCTTGGCATTGGGACTGAAAGCTAAGGAAGGGGAACGAGCGGAGAGCGTTCCTACGCCGGCACCGTCTCCGGCACCGTCGCAGTCGCCTGCTGTTCCGCCCTCGCCAGCTCCCATTCTTTCCAAAGAGCGTACACCGCCGGAATGACGACCAGAGTAAGGACCGTGCTGGATATCATCCCTCCCACCATCGGCGCAGCGATCCGCTGCATCACGCTCGCCCCCGCTCCTCCGCCCCACATGATCGGCAACAGCCCGGCCGTGATCGCCGTCACCGTCATCATCTTCGGCCGCACCCGCTCCACCGCTCCCTCGAGCACCGCATCGTACAGATCCCGCGTCGTCGGCCGCCGCACGGTCTCCTGGCGCGCGCGCCAGGCGTGGTCCAGGTAGATGAGCATCACTACCCCCGTCTCGGCAGCCACTCCCGCCAGCGCGATGAATCCGATCGCCACCGCCACCGACCAGTTGTACCCGAGCAGCCACATGAACCAGACGCCGCCCACGAGCGCGAACGGCAGCGACAGCATCACGATCAAAGACTCGCCCACGCTGCGGAAATTGAAATACAGCAGCAGGAAGATCACCGCCAGCGTCGCCGGCACCACGATCTTCATCTTCTCCTTCACCCGCTGCATGTACTCGTACTGCCCGCTCCACGCGATCGTGTAGCCCGTGGGCAGCGCGACCATGTCTTCCACCATCTTCTGCGCGTCGGCCACGTACCCGCCGATGTCCCGGCCGGTCACGTCCACGAACACCCAGGCGGTGGGCTGCGCGTCCTCGGTGCGGACCACCATCGGCCCCGCGACTTTCCGGATCGTCGCCAGCTCGCCGAGCGGGACCTGCGTCACGCCCGCTTGTGCCGGCGCCGCTGACATCGCCCCGCCCATAGCGCCCGTCGCGGACGATGCGGCGCCGCCCGTGTGGCTCACCGGCACCAGCACGGTCGCGAGTTGCTCGGGGGTGTCGCGGAAATCCTGCATGTACCGCACGCGCACGCCGTACCGCTCCCGCCCCTCGACCGTCTGCGTGACCACCATCCCGCCGATCGCGCTCGCGATCACGGACTGGACGTCGCCCACGTTCAAGCCGTGCCGCGCAGCGGCCGCGCGGTCGATGTCGATGTCCAGGTAATAGCCCGACATCGCGCGTTCGGCGAACGCGCTGCGCGTGCCCGGAACCGCCTGCACAGCCTGCTCGATCTGCTTGCCTATCCCTTCGAGCGTGGCGAGGTCGGGCCCGAACACCTTGATTCCGACCGGCGTGCGAATACCGGTCGCGAGCATGTCGATCCGGCCGCGGATCGGCATCGTCCAGGAATTGGTGATTCCCGCCATCCGCACGGCTGAGTCCATCTGCGCGATCAGGCGGTCGTACGTCATCCCCGCCCGCCACACCTTGCGATCCTTCAAAGTGATCGTGGTCTCGAACATGTCGAGTCCCGCGGGATCGGTCGCCGTTTCGGCGCGGCCCGCCTTGCCGAACACGCGCTCCACCTCCGGGAACGTGGCCAGAATGGAATCCTGGATCCGCAGCACCTCTTTCGCCCGCGCGATGCTGATCCCCGGCATCGTCGTCGGCATGTACAGGATCGTTCCCTCTTCCATCGGCGGCATGAACTCGGAGCCGACGCGCGACCATGGAATCGCCGTGACGATCACCACGATGACCGCGCCGGCGATCACCTCCCACCGGTTCCGCAATACGAAGCCGATCACCGGGTCGTACGCGCGGATCAGCACGCGGTTCACGGGATTGGCTCGCTCGCGCCAGATCCTGCCGCGCACGAACAGCCCCATGGCCACGGGCACGAGCGTCACCGAGAGCAGGCTTGCGGCCGCCATCGCGAATGTCTTGGTGAAGGCGAGCGGCGTGAACAGCCGGCCCTCCTGCCCCTCGAGCGTGAACACCGGCAGGAACGACACAGTCACGACCAGCAGCGAGAAGAAGAGCGCCGGCCCCACCTCGCGCGCCGCGGCGTTCGCCACCGCCCACCGCTCGCGCAGCGACAATACTCCCGTGTCGAGCCTGGCGAGCTGCGCCGCGTCCGGGCCGATCTTTCCCTCGACTGCGCGCTCGAGATGCTTGTGCATGTTCTCGATCATCACGATCGCCGCGTCTATCATCGCCCCGATCGCGATCGCGATTCCGCCGAGCGACATGATGTCGGCGCCCACGCCGACGAAGCGCATGCCCACGAACGCGAGCAGGATGCCGACGGGGATCGTCACGATCGCGACCAGCGCGCTGCGCAGATGCAGCAGGAACACGATGCACACGAGCGCGACAACCAACGATTCCTCGAGCAGCTTGTGCCGCAGCGTCGAGATGGATTCCAGGATCAGCTCGCTCCGGTCGTACACCGGAATGATCTTCACGCCCGGCGGCAGTCCTTTCTGCGCTTCCGCGAGCTTCGCCTTCACGCGCTCGATCGTGGTGAGCGCGTTCTCGCCGAACCGCATGATCACGATCCCGCCCACCGCGTCTCCGCGGCCGTCGAGATCGGCGATTCCGCGCCGCACGGCGGGCCCGGTGGACACGCGGCCCAGCTCGGCTACGCGCACGGGCGTGCCGTTCGCCGTCGCGGCCACGACGATGTTCTCGATGTCGCTCATCGAGCGGAGGTAGCCGAGCCCGCGCACCATGTACTCGCGCTCCGACAGCTCGAGCACCATCGCGCCCACGTCGTTGTTGGCGTTCTGCAGCGCGGACATCACCGTCGTCACGGGGATGCGGTACGCCAGCAGCTTGGCCGGATCGAGATCGACCTGGTACTGCTTCTCGAAGCCGCCGACCGACGCGACCTCCGCGACGCCGGGCACGGACGTCAGCGCGTAGCGCAGGTACCAGTCCTGCAGCCCGCGCAGCTCCGACAGGTTCAACCGGCCCGTCGTGTCCTCGATCGCGTACTGGTATACCCAGCCCAGGCCGGTAGCGTCCGGCCCGAGCTGGGGCGCGACGGTCGCGGGCAGCCGGCCCTTGAGTCCGTCGAGATACTCCACTACCCGGGTTCGCGCCCAGTACAGATCGGTGTCGTCGTCGAAGATGATGTACACGAACGACACGCCGAAGAACGAGTAGCCGCGCACGGTGCGCGCGCCCGGGACCTTCAGCATCTCCGCCGCGATCGGGTAGGTGACCTGATCCTCGACTATGCGCGGCGCCTGCTCGCCATAGTCCGTCTGCACGATGACCTGTACGTCCGACAGGTCCGGCAGCGCCTCGAGCGGCGTCTCGCGGATCGCCCAGACACCTCCGGCTATCGCGGCCGTAGTCGCCAGCAGGACGATGAGCCTGTTGGCGATCGACCACTGAATCACGCGCGCAAGCATTGGCCGGTCCCCCTATCGTGGACGACGTGGAGTCGCAGGCGGCGCGACGGGAGACGGCGCGGGTGCCGTCCCCGGACCAGCCGACGGCGCGGTCATCTCCATTCCCGGCATGTTCCCCATGCCGCCCATCAACGTGCCCAGGTTCGACTCCGCGTCCACGAGGAACGTCGCGGAGGCGACCACCTGCTCGCCGACCGCGAGCCCGCTGAGTATCTCGATCTTGTCTTCACCAGCGGCGCCGAGCGTGACGAACCGGGGCTCGAGCTTCCCGTCCGGCCGCCGGACGAACACGATGTTCCGCTCGCCCGTGGACAGCACGGCGCCGCGCGGGACCGAGAGCGATGGCCGCGCCCGGCCCGACGCGGGGAGCGAGAGCGTGGCGTACATGCCCGGCTTGAGGTGTCCATTCCCGTTCGGCAGCGCCACGCGCACGCGCACGGTGCGCGTCTCCGGATTCAGCGTCGGATAGATGTACGTGATGCGGCCGGTCCGCTCCTCGCCCGGCAGCGCCTCGAACTGCGCGCTCGCCTGCTGCCCGAGGCTGATCGCGTGCAGGTCGCGCTCGAACACCTCGCCTTCGACCCACACGACGCTCAAGTCGGCGACCTTGTAGATCGCATCGCCCGCCATGACGCGCTGTCCGCCGAACACCGCCTTCTCGATCACGTACCCGCTCACGGGCGAGCGCAGCGTGAGGGTCCGCCTGGCGGCGCCGGTGCGCTCGAGCTGCGCGATCTCCGCCGCGCTCACGTCCCAGTACAGCAGCCGCCGCCGCGCGGACGCCACCAACCCTTCCGCGTAGCGCTTCGCCTCCTCCGAGCCGCCGCTCACGTCGGCAGCGAGCCGCCTCGCCAACAGCAGCTCGTCCTGCGTGGCGACGAGCATCGGCGAGTAAATCGTGAACAGCGCCTGCCCGCGACCCACGTACTGACCTGTGGAGTTGACGTACAGCTGCTCGATCCAGCCGTCGATCTTGGGCGAGATGGTCTTCACGCGCGCTTCGTCGAACGTGACCTGGCCCACCGTTCGTATCGTGCTCGCGACGAAGCCGGCTTCGACCGTCGCGTACGTCACGCCGATGCGCTCGGCCTCGCTGGCGCTGAGCAGCACGGCTCTGGCGCTGTCGCTGCCCGCGGGCACGCTGCCGTGCCCCGCGTGCTCGTCGGCTTGCGCCGGCTGCTTCTCGTCGCCGCGCGTGATGAGCACGGTAGCGCCGAGAGCGACGATGATGAGCCCGGCGATCACCGAGCCCCGGACGATCCGGCGACGCCGGTCGAGCGACGGCCCGAACGGCGACTCGGGTGAATTGGACTTGACGGACATCACACGCCTCCGGGGGACCGCGTAGCGGTCGAATCAGGATCGAGAAGCTCGTCGCTCAGCAGCATCTCCAGCTCGGCCCACGCCTTCCCTTCCTCGGCTTCGAGCATGACGAGATCGCGACGATAGTTGGTGACTAGCATCTGGTTGTCGAGCAGCGTCATGAAATCCACGCTGCCGACGCGGTACGCCGAGAGCGACGACTGGACGGTCGCGCCCGCCTGCGGGAGGACGGTCGAGCGGTACAGCTGCTGGAGCCGGCGCGCGCGCTCGAGGTCCGCGTGCGCCGCGGCGACGCGCGCGCGTGTGTCCGCGCGCATGTCGGCCAGATCGAAAAGCGCCATCCGCTCCATCGCGGCGGCCTCCTCGCGCATCGCGAGCTGGCGCCCGCGGGCGAAGATCGGCACGCTCGCGCCGAGCATCAGGCTCCCCATGCGCTGGTTGCGGGACGGCTCGTCCATGGGGGCGAGTGCCGGACCTTGCGCGTACGCGACCCCGATCCGCAGATCGGGCCAGATCTCGCGCTTCGCGAGCCGCAGCGACGTCGCGCCCGCGGCAACCTCGGCCTCGCCGGCTTTCAGCATCCTGCGGCCCGCAAGGGCGCGCTGGTGCAGCGAGTCGAGCGGCGGAATGGACTGCGGGAACAGCGGCAAGATCGGCGAGCGGATGCGGAGCGGATCGTGATCGTCCGCGCCGTCCGCGCCGGGCTCGCCCAGCAGCGCTTCGATCCTCGCGGCCATGGCGTCGCGCATCGCGACCATGCGGAGCGTGTCCTCCGCCTCGCGCGCGATCTGCACCTGCGCGCGCAGCACGTCCGCCTGCCTGCCCTGGCCAACGCGGTACATCGATTCGGCGGTCTGCCTGATGTCGTCCAGAAGCCGGAGCGACTCGCGGGTAACCGCGATCTGCCGGTCCGCCGCGTAGAGGTCGTAGAACGCCATCGCGACCGCGGCTCGCACCTCCCACTCCGCTTCGCCGGCGCGCTCCGCGGCCGCGGTCACCTGCGACCGTGCGATGCGCCCCTTGAGGCCGAGCTGGCCCGCGACCGGCAGCATTTGCATGACGGTCAGCTGTGTCATGCCGGTGCCGGGCATCGGCGCGAGCCCCGGCAGCTCACGGTTCATGAACGCCAGCTCCAGCTCCGGATCCGCGGGGAGCCGCGCGCTCGACACGCGCGATCGTGCCGCATCCGTGCGCGCACGCGCCGCGGCTACGCCCGGATTGGACCGGCGGGCTGTCTCGTACAGCTCGCCGAGGCGCATGTGCTCCTGGGCGGCCGCGCGCGCGGGCATGGCGACGGGCGCGAGCATGCCGGCGGCCAGCAGCCACCATCCGATCGACGGGCGTGTGGCGCACGGGCGGCGTACGCGTTCTTTCCTGCTGTATGTGATGGACAAAACCCTCTCCCTTCCGGATCCTGAGTTGACCAGCGCGATGTCGGGTCAGCTGCGCGCGGAAATTCCGCGGCGCCGCTCACTGCTAGATGCGAGTGAGCCTAGGCGCGAGGAGGGGGAAGGTCCGGAACTGTGCTGCGGGTCTGAAACAGCGTGGCCGGATCAGTCGGAGCGACGTCGCGTGCGACCGCGACCGTCAGCTGCGACTGCATCGCCGGCTGGAAGACGGCGGCCATGCACGACATCACTGCCTGGCAGGCGCCGTGGTCGGATGGAGCGCAGCCGGTTCCGGCTGCGTCGCCCGAGCAGGATTCCGATTCGGCGGGCATGGACATGCCGGCGTGGCCGGTGTCGGCGACCGTGGCGTTCTCGGCGCACGGAGTCGGCCCGGCCGCCAGCGACAGCTGGAGCACCAGGATACCCATGACAAGCGCACCCAAACGGCGGATGGAATCCATGGGGCGAAAAGTAACCCCCACGGTGCGATGTCCGCTGTCAGAGATTGGGGCGGGCTGGTGTCGGGGAAATGATGACAGGAGGAAAAACGGTGCGCGGTGTGCGCTCCGAGCCCTACTCTCCAGAGCTCGCCGAGGCGGAGAAGTCCCTCAGAAACGCCAGCGCTCTGTTCCGCTGCCGCTGGAAGGTTCCCCTCTCCGACGACCCGATCGGGTCCCCGCCGCGCATCTGCAGCGCGACGCGAGGGTTCTTCTGCACGCCGCTCACGAGCACCTCGAAGTGCAGGTGCGGCCCGCTCGCGAGGCCGGTCATTCCGACGTAGCCGATCGTGTTCCCGATTCCGACGCGCTTGCCGCGGCTAACGCCCTTGGCAAATCCGCGGAGATGGGCATACCGGCTCACGTAGCCGTTGCGGTGGCGGACGTCGATGACGTTGCCGTAGCCCCCCTTCCGACCCGCGAAGATGACGACGCCGTCACCGATCGCGCGGACCGGCGTGCCGGACGCCGCCGCGTAGTCGGTGCCCTTGTGCGCGCGCCACCGTCCCAGCACGGGATGCTTGCGCATGCCGAACACGCTCGAGATCCGCCGGAAGTTGAGCGGCGCGCGCAGGAACGCCGCGCGCAGCGACTTTCCTTCCGCGTCGAACCACTCGCCGCCCGCGACGTTGCTGCGGAAGTGGATCGCCTGGATCTCCTTGCCGGAGAGCTGCATCGTAGCGCCGAGGATCTTGTTCACGTGCACGCCGCCCGTCGGCTCCTGCACACGTTCCACCACGACGCCGAACTTGTCGCCGACCTGGAGGTCCCGGCTCATGTCCACGCGATACTCGTAGATGTCGGCGAGCAGCCAGGCGAGGCGCAGGCGCTGACCCTTCGGCAGGACTGCGTCGGAGAACTGATCCAGCGCGGAGTACAGGCTCGACCTGATGGTGCCGGTCACCGCGATCGTGTCGACAATCACCTTGCTCGACGCGACGACCACCACCGGGCTCACGATCGGGTCGTACACGTATGGGGCAACCGGAACGGTCGGCCGCTCACGATCGAGCACGCGAATCGGGTCGATTTCGCGCGCAGAGAGCAGTTCGCCGGCCCTTGCAGCAGGTACCGGCGGTGTAAGTCGCAAAGCTCCGATCGCCAGCGCTCCGACCACCGTGTAGGTGATGGAGCGCGCCCATGACAACCTCAATCCATTTGTCTCCGAATGAAGGTCGGGATCTCCATGTCGGCCAGATCCTGATCCTGCACTTCCTGCTTGTGCTGCTTCTCCGTCAAGGACGACGCTGAGGGCGCCTGAGTCACGCGGCGCAGGCCGTCGGTTCCTGTACCGGCCTGGATGCCCCTGGCGACCCTCGCCACGCCCACCTGACGCTGCGCCGGGAACGGAATGACGGGTGAGCCTTTCCCCTGTCCGTGGGAAATGCCCGCTCCCGAGCCGACACTATTATTAGCGCTGTCGAAGCCGGTCGCAATGACCGTTACGCGAATTTCCCCGCCCATGGCCGGCTCGTGGACCGCGCCGAAGATGATCTCGGCGTCCGACCCGGCCGCGTCGTGGATGATCTCGCTGATCTGATACACCTCGCCCAGGGTCATGTCCGGACCGCCGGTGATGTTGAGCAGAACTCCCGTGGCGCCGGCGATGGAGACGTTGTCGAGCAGCGGACTGGCGATGGCCTGCTGAGCGGCCTCGGTCGCGCGGTTGTCCCCCCGGCCGATCCCCGTGCCCATCAGGGCCGATCCCCCTTCCTGCATGACCGTACGCACGTCGGCGAAATCGACGTTCACCAGACCGGTGACGCTGATGAGCGAGGAGATGCCCTGCGTGGCGTGCAGCAGCACTTCGTCGGCCTTCTTCAGCGCGTCCTGGAACGGAATTCCCTTGCCGACCACCGCGAGCAGCCGCTCGTTCGGCACGACGATCATCGTATCCACGTACTTTCGCATCTCGGCGATGCCGAGCTCTGCCTGCCGCATGCGCTTGCGTCCCTCGAAGAGGAACGGCCGCGTCACGATTCCCACCGTGAGCGATCCCGCCTCGCGCGCGAGCTCGCAGACGATCGGCGCGGCGCCGGTGCCGGTGCCGCCGCCCATGCCGCAGGTGACGAACACGAGATCGGCGTTCTGCAGCGAGCGGGAGACGTCGTCCCTGCTCTCCTCGATCGCCTGGCGTCCGATCTCGGGGCGCGCGCCGGCGCCGAGTCCGCGCGTCAGCTTCTTCCCGATCTGGATCTTCACGTCGGACTTCGAGTTCAGGAGCGCCTGCGCATCGGTGTTCACCGATATGAATTCCACGCCCTGGAGATGCTCGTCGATCATCCGGTTGACGGCGTTTCCTCCGCCGCCTCCGACGCCGACCACTTTCATGCGCGCGGCCTGCGACTCGCTCTCGTCGAACTCGAATACCATGGTCAAGACTCTCTCTCCGCCGGTGTATAACGCCAGAGGTTTGGGGAAAACTGGAGCCGAATATATGCTGCTCGGCACGATTCAACCATATGAAATTTCAAGGGATCGGCCGTTTGGTTCACCTTTTACTAAAGGGCCGAGTTTTCCACATTTTACCTTACCGCGTCACGTTATTGATGGACGGCACCTTTAGCCCCCAAAAAGGCCCGCCGCCACCCGGCGACAATTCTCGTTGCCACCTTCCCGCCGGGGCAGATAGTATGCAACGCGACGATCGTGTTCCGCTCACTCTTCAACCGGCGCGCCATGACCCCACACCATGTTCGTGATTCCCGACTTCACACTCGGCGCCTGATCGAGATCGGCAGTCGGACGCCGGCGAGCTGAGCGTGCGCGCTCTAGCGGCAGTCTGCACACTCGCCGCCATCGCGGGCTGTGTCAGCGAGCCCACCGCGCCGGTCCAGCGCGATCAGGCAGTGCTGTTCACCAGCGACCGCGACGGCAACGTCGAGATTTACACGATGCACGCCAACGGCGGTGATCCGATCCGGCTCACGCGCAACGGCGCGCTCGACTTCGCGCCGCAATGGTCGCCGGACGGGCGGCGGATCCTGTTCATCAGCAACCGGTCGGCGGGAGTTAATGGATCGCCGACGTACGAGATCTTCGTGATGAACTCCGACGGGTCGGGCGTGAAGCGCTTGACGACGAACGACGTCCTGGAGAGCTCGCCGAGCTGGTCGCCGGACGGAAGCCGGATCGCGTACGCCACGACGGGCACGCGCAGCAAGATCTTCGTGATGAACGCCGACGGCTCGAACGTCGTGCAGCTCACCGACAACGACTGGCCGGACTCCCTCCCGCGCTGGTCGCCCGACGGCCAACGGATCGCCTTCCTCGGCAGCCCGCTCGGCTGGTCGTGGATCTTCACCGTGGCACCCGACGGCAGCGATCGCATCCGCGTTCCCACCCAGTCCGTCGGCGGAGTGCACAGCTACTCGTGGGCGCCGGACAGCAGGAACGTCGTATACGAGTACGGCGAGTGGCCGTACGGCGGCATTTACCGGTCGGTCATCGTACCGACGCCGGGCGTCACTCCCGTTTTTTTGGTGGGCTATGAACGCTTTCCTTCCAAGCCGGTCTGGTCCCCGGATGGCGAGCGCATCGCGCTCACACTGAGCGAGGGCGGCAACGCCGACATCTTCACCATGCGCGCCAGCGACGGCGGAGATCGTGTGAACATCACGAATCACCCGGCGGCGGACCTGGTCGCGGACTGGAAATAGGCTGCGGGATCCGCGCTGAGCGCGAATCGGCGCGCTCCGACACCTCGCGCTGGCGCCGCTCCGTGTCCAGCTTTCTGAGGTGACAGATACGTACAGAAGCGCCGCCCGTGAGCGCGCGGCGCCATCGGTCGAGAAGCTCGAGCAGGAGCTCCGCGCCGCGGACGCGCGCTTCGAGGGGATCGTCGGCATCGCGGCCGACGCGATCATCTCCGTCGACGAAGCGCAGACGATCATCCTGTTCAACGAGGGGGCCGAGCAGATCTTCGGCTACGCGGCCGCGGAAGCCATCGGCCGTCCGCTGGACATGCTGCTGCCGGAGCCGTATCGCGCCAGCCATCGCGTGCACGTGCGCGACTTCGGCGCCGGACAGGATCGCGCGCGCCGGATGGACCATCGCCGCTCCATCGCGGGACTGCGAAAGAACGGCGAGGAGTTCCCCGCCGAAGCATCGATCTCGAAGTACACCGTCGCCGGCTCCGTCGTGTACAACGTCGTGCTGCGGGACGTGTCGGAGCAGCGGCGCGCCGCGGACCTGCTGCAGGCGCTGTACGACGA
Source organism: Gemmatimonadaceae bacterium (assembly GCA_024654005.1). GTDB lineage: Bacteria > Gemmatimonadota > Gemmatimonadetes > Gemmatimonadales > Gemmatimonadaceae > JACDCY01. The sequence goes on from JANLGX010000089.1 coordinate 18,289, forward strand.
GGCGAAGCAGGCCGTTCTCGCGCGCGACCAGACGATCGCCGTCGTGTCGCACGATCTGCGAAATCCGGTGAACGCGATCAAGATGCTGGCAGCCGCGCTCGTGCGATCCGCGCGCAACGACGCGGAGCGGAACGGGGGCGACCAGGTATACGATTCGGCGGAGATAATCCGGCGCGCGGCCGAGCAGGCCGACCGGCTGATTCAGGATCTGCTGGACGTGTCGCACATCGAAGCCGGGTCGCTCCGCATTCACGTGGCGCCGGAGGACCTGGAAGAGATCATCGAGGCGGCCACCGAGTTCCTGTCACCGTTCGCCAAAGACAAGTCCGTGGAGCTGCGGCGCGAGCCGAGTGCCGAGCTGCCGCTGGTGAAGGTCGACGCGAGCCGGATTCATCAGGTCATCTCGAACATCGCCGGCAACGCGATCAAGTTCACCCCTCCGGGCGGCAGCGTCACGATCTCGGTCGAGCGGGAGCCGGCGGAACTGGTCGTGGCCGTGAGCGACACGGGGCCGGGACTGCCGCGCGAGCAGATGGACAACCTCGCCGACAGGCGCTGGCAGGCGAAGCGTCAGACCAGCGGCGGCTCCGGGCTCGGGCTGGTCATCGCGAAAGGCATCATAGAGGCCCACGGCGGTCGGCTGTGGGCGGCCGCGCGCCCGGAGGGCGGCAGCGTGTTTCGCTTCAGTCTGCCGATCTACGAGGTCGCGCCGGCCTGAAACTTCAGCAGGCCGAGCTTGAGCGCGAACTGCACGTAGTCCGACCGGTGCGTCAGCCCGAGCTTCTCGCCTATCCGCTGCTTGTACGTGTCCACGGTCTTCGGGCTGATGAACAGCTTCTCCCCGATCTCCGGCGCGGTGTACCCGTGCGCGACGAGCTGTAGCACGTCCCGCTCGCGCTCGGTGAGCTTCTCGAAGCGCGCACGATCGTCCAGCGTTTTTTCGTCCTTCTTGAGTCCGCGCGCGAGAATGCGCCCAGCGGACGGCTGCACGTACATGTCGCCGCGCGCCACGGCGCGAATCGCGTCCACGAGCTCGCGGTCAGCGGCGTTCTTGACGAGATAGCCGGAGGCTCCGGCCTCGAGCACCTGGACCAGGTACTCCTCTTCGCCGTGCATCGTAAGCACGAGCACTTTCGGCGGGTCCGCACGCGTCACCAGCTCACGCGTCGCGCTGAGTCCGTCCATCTCGGCCATCGAGAGGTCCATCACGACGACGTGCGGGTGCAGCCGGTCGGCGAGCGCGAGGGCCTCCTTGCCGTTCGACGCTTCACCCACCACGTCGATGTCCCGCGCGCCGGAGAGCACCGCCTTGAGGCCGGCGCGAACGACCATGTGATCGTCGGCGAGCACTACGCGAATGACGTCCATCACTCTTCCCCCGCCAGCGGAACGGACACCTTCACGCGCGTGCCCTTGCCGGGCGCGCTCTCCACCGAGAAGACGCCGTCGACCAGCGACGCGCGCTCCTCCATCGCGAACAACCCGAAGCCGTCGGCCCCGCGCGTGATCCCGCTCATGTCGAATCCTTCGCCGTTGTCCACCACCTCTAACGTAACCCGGGTACCGTCGGGAGTCAGGGAGAGTGTTACGTGCGTCGGCTTGCCGTGGCGAAGCGCGTTCGACAGCCCTTCGCTTGCAACCTGATAGAGCACGGCTTCGACCTCCCTGGAAAGTTTGATTGGATCGCCCAGCTGTACGGATACGTCGACCTGGTCCGTCCGCGAGCGGCGAGCCAGCCACTGGAGGGCGGCGGGCAGCCCGAGGTCGTCCAGCACTCTGGGATACACGGTCTGTGCCAGCGTTCTGATCTCCTCGAGCGCGTCGACCGTAAGATCGTGAATCAGCTCGAGGCGCTTCCGCATGTCCGCGTCTGCGCAATCGCGCAGCGCCGAGGAAGCCTGAAGCGACAGCGCGGCCAGCGTCTGCGCCGCGGAGTCCTGCAACTGCCGCGCGATGCGCGCGCGCTCCGCTTCGCCCGCCGTTATCACCTGGGACGCCAGCTTGCGCATGTGGTAGCGGTCGGCCGTGAGCCGGTCGACCAGGCGGTTGATAGTCTGGCCGACGCGCGTCATGTCCCGGTCTGCCAGCGGCGACGGCGCCACGCGCACGTTCCGCTCGCCGCGCGACACTCTGCCCGCCGCCTCCTCCAGCGCCGCCAGCGGACGCAGCGCGAGATACACCAGCGCGCCGTTCACGACGAACGTCACGATCAGCGCGGCGCTCAGCGTGATCCACATCCCGGGCCGCCCCACGTGCATGACTATCGCGGTGGCCGCGGTGCCCAGCACGATGATCGCATTGGCCCCGAACAGCTTCCACAGCAGCGGCACGCCGAGAATCCGCGCGCGCCACAGCAGCAGCGTGCCCGACAGGGACGCCGGCCCGGGCCCGGCCGCGCCGAGCGCGACCGGATGCAAGGAACGAAGTCCTCTGGCCACGCTACCCAACGACCAGCGCCGTCACCATGCCGAACATCCCGTGCTGGGATTCGGCATGGGGAAGAATGTGGCAGTGAAACGCCCACGTTCCCTTCTTGTCGCACCCGTCGTTGAGGATCATGACGTGATCCACGTCCACGCGCTCGACGCGCCGCGGGCGCCGCGGCTCGACGATGAACGCGCCCAGGAGACCGAGGCCCACCTGCTTGGCCGAGTTGTGATGCGAGTGATACATGTGTGAGCCCGCGTTGCCGGCCGGCACCGTGAACTCGTACGTGTACGATTCGCCTGGCTTCACCTTCACGCCGCTCTCCATGCGCGGTGCGAGCGGCTGGTTGCCAGCGCCGGCGGTCTTGGCCGGAAAGGCCTTGATCCCGGCCTCGTGCATCCGCAGGAACGCGCGGCGATCGGGGGGAGTCGTTGCGGAAATCCCGGCGGCGGACTTACCAGTCATTCATGCGGCTCCAGTTCGGTGTCATGGATGGTTCCGCAACCTAGGGCGCGCGGCACCAATGCTCTGTCATCCTCCTCGCGGAACTTCCCTGCGGTTGTTCCCGACCCGCTGAGAGGGTTTCCCCGACCGACTCCCCGGCGGCGCACGGCCCTACCGGTCGCGGCGCGAGCTGAGCGTGACCGCCGCCGCGAGCGGGACGGCGATCCACAGCGTGAGCGAGACCGCGACGAACGACAGCCCCGCGGCGCCGCCGAGCATGCGCTCCAGGGCCGCTCCGGCTGGACCAAGCAGCACGTCGGCTCCCAGCTCCACCAGCGACACGGCGCGCAGCCCGTCGATGGGATTCAAGCCGAGCAGCGCGAGCAGCCACCGCCCCGGCTGTCCACCGCCCACGAGCTGGAGCACTCCGATCGCGATCAGGTCGAACACCACCGCCGCGAAGAGCCACGCGGCGATCGCGCCACCCAGCGCCCCGAGGCGGCTGCGCGACACGACTCCCAGCAGTATTCCCACCGCCAGCCCGGCTGCACCGGCCAGAATGGAGCCGAGCGCCACGAGCAGAAACCCGCCGATCCCCGCCGTGCCGGCGCTGGCGGCGATCAACACCATCGCGCCGCCGAATCCCGCGACCACCACCAACACGATCGCGGCGAGCAGTCCGAGCGCGCGGCCCAGCACCAGCTCCGCGATTCCGACCGGCTGCGCGGCGATCGCTTCCATCGCGGCGGAGTTGGCGGCGAAGGCCATGGCCCCGAGCAACAATCCGAGCAGCGGCATGATGTAGTAGCCGAGCGTCATCAGCGATACGGCCGTGCGCGTGAAGCCCTGAACCAGCAGCTGGCCGCTGCCGCCGAGACCGGCGAGCGCGAGACCCGCGGCCACGACGGCGAAGAGCACCGCGAAGGTCGGAACCATCTTGCCGCGCATGGTGGAGCGCAGCTCGAAGGCCGCGAGCGCGAGGACGTGCGGCAGCGCCGCCGCCGTCAGCGGTCGAGCGCCGACGCGCAACGGCGGATTCGCGAGCTGGATATGCGTCATGCCGCCACCCGGAGCTCGAGTCCCGTGAGCCGCCGATAGATCTCTTCCACTCCGGCGCCGTGCTTCAGATCGAGCGACGATGCGAGCGCGGCGGGGTCGCCCGCGGCCACGAGTCTTCCGGCGACGAGTACCGCCAGCCGGTCCGCGACCGCCTCGACTTCCATGAGATCGTGGGACGAGATGAGGATGGTCTTCCCTTCCTTGCCGAGCTCGCACAGCAGATCCCGCATCAGCAATGCTCCGGTCGGATCCAGCGCCGCGCTCGGCTCGTCCAGCAGCAGCACGCCGGGATCTCCGAGCAGCGCGATCGCGAGACCGAGGCGCTGGCGCATTCCGCCCGACAGCGTCTCGATCTGCCGGTCGAGCACGTTATCCAGCCCCACGCGCTCGAGCAGCAGCTCGGGCCGGGGAAGATCCGTGTCCCGCAGGCGCGCTATGAGCCGCAGCACTTCGCGCAGCGTCGCTCCTTCGGGAAAGCCGAGCCGCTGCGGCATGTAGCCGACGGCGCGGCGTGCCTCGCGCCCATGCCGGGCGATGTCGTGGCCGGCGACGCCGATCTCCCCCGCGGTCGCGCGCACGAGTCCGGCGGCGCCTTTCAGCAGCGTCGTCTTGCCGGAGCCGTTCGGGCCGACGAGCGCGAGCGTCTCGCCCTCCTCGACTGTGAGCGAAACCGGCTCGACCGCGAGCACGTCGGCATAGCGCTTGGTGAATCCGTGGTAAACGATCATCGGCGTGCCCGGGGAAAGGTCGAGCGTCTGGTCTGATACATGGCGAGCCCGAGCAGGCTCATGCCGGCGAAGGCGAGCATCGATCGCGATCGGTCAAACGTCGCGGTCGCGCCGACCGGGGCGCGCGCCGGACGGACGGCGAGCGGCCGCTCGTCGGTGATCGCCGCAAAGTCGAAGACAGGAAACGCGGATTCCGCCCAGGCGAGAGCGCGCGCGGCGGGCGTTCCCGCCCACAGCTCGAGCACCGGCCGCAATCCGGCCAGGGACGCGAACGGATCGCCCGCGCGATGCGGGCGGTCGCCCACTCCGTCCCCGTCCAGGTCGAACGTGGCGCGGCCACCCCAGAAATTTCCCCGGCCGTCGGCGGACCACTCGTTCTCACCGGCGCCGAGGATGGTGCGCGCCGACGTGCGGTTGCCGGTGATGACGTTGTCCACGAAGGTGTTCTCCTCCGAGCTCGCCATCATGTCGATGCCGACGCCGTTGCCGCTGATGGTGTTCGCGCGGAAGACGTTCCGGACCGACCCGTCGAGAAACAGGCCGGTGAGATTCCCCTCTATGATGTTGCGCTCCGCGGTCACGCTTTCCGCAGTCTGCAGGAGGATGCCGTACGCGCGGTAGCCGACGTGCCGGGAGAAAGTGTTCGACCGGAAGGTGATGCGCTTCGAGAACATGATCGCCGCGCCGGCGGCGTTCCGGGTGAACCGGTTGTCGGTGAACGTGTTGTCGTCGGAGTACATGTAGTGCAGCCCGTACCGCACGCTCGATACGTCGTTGCCGACCGCGGTGGAATGGCTGGCGAAGGAGAAGTACAGGCCGTCGCGCGTAGTCCGCACGGTGTTGCCGCGCAGCTCCACGTACGTCGAGTTGTACAGGTGGATCCCGTTGCCCCGCCAGGCCTCCTGCAGCTTCGCGTCTCCCGTGATCCGGTTGTTCGCGATGAGCACGTCGTGCGACGAGAGCAGGTAGACGCCGTGCAGCGAGGACTCGATGGTGTTGCCGGAGACGACGCACCCGTTGCAGCGCAGCAGCTTGATGGCGGCTTCGTCCTTGTTGAGCGACAGCCCGCTGCGCACGACTCTGAATCCGACGATCGCGACGGAGTCCGCGTCCACGGTGACGACTGTGCCGCGGCCGCGGCCGTCGAGCACCGCACCCGGAGCGCCCACGAGCGTCAGCCGGCGATCGATCACGACCGGTCCGGCGTACGTGCCCGCCGCCACGCGTACCGTGTCACCGGGACCCGCGGCTGCGATCGCTTGCGCGGGGTGCGTGTACGGGCCGCCGGGCGCCACCGTGAGCGTTCGCGCTCCGCCCGCGGGCGCGAGCGCCTGCAGCAGCGAGAAGCCCAGCGCCGTGAGCATCCTACGACCGCGCGGGCTGCAGCTCCGACACGGACTTGGCGCGCGCTCGCTGCCTGTTCGGCCGGCGGCCGGTGCCGAGCTGGGCCCACAGCACCGCCAGCACGAGCCCGCCGGCGATGAGCGGCAGCGTCGTGCCCCAGCTGAAATACGAATACGTCGCGAACTGCGCTATCTGATTGGATCCGATCATCGGCGGAGTGAACGGATCGATCGTCATGGGCGCGGTCGCGCTCAGCTCGTTGCCAAACTGCCAGAGCCGGTGCCGCATGCTCCAGAGGCCGAAGCCGCCGAGCGCCACCATGGCGGACAACGACAGCAGCGACCACCACGCCCGCCGGATGAACGCGCCCACGACGCACAGCAGCGCCAGCGCGGCGAACGCGACCGGAAGCACCTTGAGCTCCAGGAAGTAATCATTGAAGATCGGCTTCATCCCGATCGCCTTGTTCAGCAGGTTGATCTCGGTGATGTCGCCGGTGATGTAAGTCGGGTACACGACCATCCGGAGCCCCTCCGGATACTGCACGCTCACGAGCGTCATTCCCCACAGGGGCAGGAAAACGGCGGCCACGAGCAGGCCTGCGGCAACGAGCAGAAGCGCTCGCTGGACCACGGGCCGCTGCAGCATCGGAGGGGCCGGAAGCAGCCTCATCGTCAGTCCAGGCTCCCGGCGGGAGTCCGGCGTGCATTTGCGGCGGCGACGCCACGGGCTGCCGCCCGTCCGTCGATTCGCATCACCCCGCTCGCGTCGTACATCGTCAACCGCCTGCCCGCGGGCATCACCTCGAGATAGCCCTGCATCTCCTGGTGCAGCGCTGAGCAGAAATTGGTGCAGTAGTACGGGAAGACTCCGGCGCGATCCGCCACGAAGCGCAGCGTCTTGGTCTCGCCCGGATCGATGACGATGTTCTTGTTGTAGCCCACCACGCCGAAGCCGTGTATCTCGTCCCGCTGCTGCTCGGCGTTGGTGATGTGCAGTATCACGGTGTCACCCTGCTGCACCTGGATGCGTCCGGGCTCGAAGTAGCTCCGGATGGCGTACACCTTTCCTTCTACGGTCCTGCGCGCGGCGTTCCGCGTGACGCGGGCTCCGTCGGGCGCCCAGATCGCGTTCCTGTCCCTGCTCTCGGACCTTGGATAGAACTCGATCGGCTTGATGAGGTCCCGGTGGATGAGCTGCGCGAAGTGCGGCTCCGGATCCGTGTAGGCCTCGTAGATCATCTCCATCCTGGCACCGCCGATCGTGATGAGCTGCGAGCTCTCCGGCTGCGACGGCCCGACGTTCAGGTGCCGTCCCTTCGACATCTTATTCATCGCGATCATGTAGTCGCCGCGCGGGCGCCTGGTGTCGCCATGACTCGTCACCAGGTGGCCGATGTTGAACTGGACCGCAATCTTGTCCACCACGAGCGACTTCGGATCCACGTTCGCCGCGTACGGCGGAAGCTTCCACTTGGCAATCGCGCTCTCGACGTACAGCGAGGTGTAGGCGAAACCCCTGCCGTCGAACTGCGTGTGCAGCGGTCCCAGTCCGACCGGCACTTCCATCACGACCGCCGAGTTGTACTTGATGACCGGGATACCGTCTTCCATTTCCGACTCGAAGTCGCGCTTGTCGATCGCTTCCTTGATCTTCGCGAACGAGTACACGGTGGCCGTCGGCTGGAGCTTGCCGGAGCAGACCACGTACTCGCCGCTCGGATCCACGTCCACGCCGTGCGGGCTCTTGCCGCAGGGCAGCAGATACATCACGCCGGGCGCGCGCGCCGGGTCGATCACGCGTACGCCGGCGGACACGGTGGTGGCGTTCCCCGTCGCGGCGCGCTCCGCGTTCTTCCAGTTGACGATCGCGATGTAATCGCGATCCCGCTGCGAGGCGGTCACCTCGAGCTTGCCGGTGGCGCGCTCGCTGTTGTACGACGTCCAGAAGGCCCAGTCGTTGGACGGGCCCTTGCCCGTGGCGCCGAGGTCCCAGTTGAACGGTGGCGTCATGATCTGCCAGCCGACCGACATGGTGCCGGTCTGCGGATCGATGCGGATTCCGCTGACCGCGCCCTTGTACAGCGCCGCGTACTGCTCGAGCGGCTCGTAATTGCCGGCGAGCGGAGCGGAGAAGCGAGTCGCGACGAGGAGGTACTCGGTGTTGTTCGTCACCATCGACGAGCCGTGATTCCCCATGGTGTTGGGGATCGGGCCGAGGATCTGCCTGGTCTTCATGTCGCGCAGGTCGATGCGCGCGAGACGGTTGTTGGCGTTGTCGTTGACGAACAGCCATCTCCCGTCGTAGTCGCCGTCGGTCTTGGACGCGGCCGGATGGTGTACGTCGCCCCAGGTGAAGTCGCCGAGCATGCGGCGGCTGTCCTCGTCGAAGCCGTAGCCGGTGCCCGGATATGGAGCGAAGACCGGAATCGTGACGATGTGGCGCATCGACGGCACGCCCGCCACCGACACCTGGCCGGAGTGCCCGCCGGAATAGAACAGATAGTACTCGTCCAGATCACCGGGCTTGACGTAGGTGGCCAACGCGGCCTTCTGCACGTCGCCGGTGGCCATCGTGCGCTGGCCGGGGACGTCGGGAGTGCGCTCGCCGCAGGCGGCGAGCAGCGATACCGCCGCCATCGCGGCCACACGCCATCCAAGAGAAAACGATGTCATCGAACGGTTTCCTGTAGTGGGCCGCGGGGCGCGGCATGGGTTGATGGTGTCTGCAAGCTTGTCAGTCATTGTCGGCAGCATCGTCGGCATCGTCGTCTTCCACGTGCAGCCGTCCCATCATGCCGAGCAGGGCGTGCGGATCGCACTGGAAGTAGTAGCTGCCCTCGGCGAACGTGACGGGGATGTCGAGCGTCTGTCCGGGCAGCTGCAGCAGGTCGCTCGCCGGTGGAAGTCCCTGCTTTCCGGCGTTGGAGTCGGGCAGGAAATTCACGTTGTGAACTCCCGTGACGACCGTGAACCGGAGCACGTCGCCGGTTTCCGCGTGAATTGCGGCCGGCTCGTAGTAATTCCCCTTGTCGTCCGTGATCATCTTCACTGCGATGATCTTTCCAGTTGCCGCGGTGGGAGCGGGCGCGACGTCGTCCCCTGCCGCTTCCGGAGCCTCCCGCTTCTCCGTGCTGCAGGCCGCGGTGACGAGGGCAAGCGAAAGTCCCCACAAGATCTTCGTGCTCAGCATCGTGTCTCCCATGCGTGTTTGTGTGCGCGCCCGCCGGAAAACGCGGCGGTCAACGTGATGGAGACAGGTTAGAGGGGGCGGGTACCGGCCTCAGGCGGGGAGATGGTGGAAATGCCGTAGGGAATTCCCCTATATTGCGGCTGCGTTAACCGCCCCGCGACGCGCTTAACGGTGCAATCGTCGCCGTCCGCCCGGACGCTGGTACTTCTATATGATGCGGGCTCAGCCCGCTGTCACTCCGCCGTTCGCGGACCACGTCCCCCGCTCTCGCGACGCGCCTGGTCGCGGCCGCGAGCGCGTCGATCAAGCCCGCGACGTGAACGTCGGCCAGCTCCTTCTTGGCGAGGAACGGATCCATCACGGTCGAGCGAAGCACCACCAGCCCGCCCGCCTCGCCGGCCTGCCATTGCTCGGCGAGGTCGCTGCCGATGCCTTCCAGCAACGGAAGCGCCGCGCCGCGATACATCGGCGAGCGCAGCCGTGTGCGGCTTACCAGATACGGCGGCGCGTCGCCGGGGCCGTGCAGGCTCATCTCGCGGTACAGCAGCTCGTTCAGCTCGTTGACTTCCGCCAGCGACTTCATTCGCGGATGGTACAGGAAGAAGCAGACGATGTTGAGATCGGGCTCCGGCAGCGTCACGACCACGTGCGGCGAGACGTCGGCCTGTCGCAGCGCCGCGTACAGCCGGCGCGCGCCGACGACGGTTCGCTGGATGAGGTGGCCGTAGCCGCGCTCGTCCAGCGGCAGCACGCGATGGCTCAGCCACACCGCGGCAGCGGCTGCGCCCGGCCGCGTGCCCTCGAACGAGAACCGGCCCGCTATCAGATCTTCCCTGGTACGCGACAGCGTCGTGGGGAGCAGATACGGCGGATCGGTGGCCACGAGGTCCCGCGCGCGCCGGTCCCTGATCATCAGGGCGCCGGCCGGATACGGCACGTACCCGAGCTTGTGCGGGTCAATGCTCACCGAATCCACCCGCGACAGCGCGACCATCGACTTCTGCCACTCGTCGGTCGGCCAGTCGCTGCCCGCGGATGCGCGGATCTGCGCGGCCGTCTTCCGGCGGCCGTTCGCGTCCCAGGTTATCGCGGCGGCGTACCCGCCGTAGCACGCGTCGGAATGCATGTGGAACGTGACGCCCAGCTCCTGCTCCGCGCGCGAGCGCACGTCGCACAACAGATCGAGCCGGTCTATCGCGCTTTCCTCCGTCGAGCCGCAGACGCTGACGCACGCGATGATCGGAACCCGCTTCGCCGCGAGATTCCGCACCGTCTTCCACAGCCCGTCGGGGTCCATTCGGCAATGCTCGTCCACCGGCACGAACACCAGCTGGCGCGCGCCGACGCCGAGCGCGCGCATGATCTTCTCCCAGGAGTAATGCGCCGTCGCCGGAACCAGCAGCACCGCCGGCTGCGCGCGTTGGCCGAAGTGCCGCCCTACCTGCTCCGCCTGCACCTGATATCCGGCGGACGCGAGCGAATGCTTCTCCAGCGCATCCGCGAGGTCAGGCCCGGCCGCGCTCTCGTGCAGCGCGTGCATGAGATCGAGCGCCGCGCCCGTGCGGATGTTGAGCAGGTCGAACAGCGCGAGATTGGCGAGCGGAGCGTGACTCCTGTCGGGCAGCTGCACGTGCAGCGCGACGCCAAGCTCGTTGGCCGCGCACGCGACGGCGACCGGGAAGTCCATGGTCGCGCGCGCCATCCACAGCGCCTCGAAGTTCGCGATCGTCCCGCCGGACGTCAGATGGCCCCACGATGAATCGATCCCGTATCCGATCATCCGCGCCAGATCGTGCGTCACCTGCTGCTCGAGCTTCGTCGTGGACTGCGAGACCTCGCTCGAGATGTTGTTCGGGTTGTGCAGCATCCCCGCGAAGTACCCGAGCTGTCCGGCGAGCGTCTGCTCTCCGAGCATGTGGCCCTTGTACCTCTGGCTGAACGCCGGGGCGGCGTGCTTCAGCTCCGCCAGCAGCGTTCCGAGGCCCGCCTCGAGCCGCGCGATGCCGTCGGCGTATTCGCGGGTGTGCTTGTCGTCCCACGTGATCGCCTGCGGGTCGGCCGGGTGGAAATCGGCCCTCCACTCCGTGTAATCCCGCACCACCCTCAGCGCGAGCTTCTCCAGCACCTCGCCGTTCTCGGCGTGCGGGCCGAGAAACCACGCCGAGAGCGGCGATCTTTGCGCGTCCAGCAAGCTCACGTCTCCGTGGCCCTCGTTACGACCACCGCCTGCATCGGTCGCGCGAGGAGCGCGGCCGACACGCTTCCGAGCATCGCCCGCTGCGCGAGGTTATAGCCGTGCGATCCGACCGCTACGAGGTCCGCGCCGACGGACAAGGCGTACTTCTCGATCGTCGACGCGATGTCGCCCGAGAGCGACGCGCGCTCCACGCGAATGTCGGGATACAGCGCGTGATCGGGCACGTACTCGTCGAGCCGGTCCATCGTGCCTTCGATCTCCCACTTGCCCAGGTCCACCGACCACACCTCGCCCGGAAGCGGCAGCAACGGCTGGACGTGCACCAGATGCAGCGTTCCCTTTCCGCCGAGCATATCGATCGCAACCCGGCACGCGAACATGCTGGCCGGACTGAAGTCCACGCCCACGACCACAGTGGCGGGCGGCTTGGAGCCGCGCGGCACGACCACGATCGGCAGGTCCGTCTTGTGAATCACGCGCAGCGCGGTCGGCCGGCTCAGAATCCGCTCGACCGTTCCGTGGCGCCCGGCACCGATCAGGATCATTCCGGCCCGGATGTCGTGCGCCTCGTTCGCCAGGATGTCGGCGGCATCGCCGATCTTGGCGATCCGCGTCCACACGGGCGGCGTCACGACGGTCGGAAGAAGGTCTTCCAGAAAGACCTCGCGGAGCTCGAGTCTCAGCTCGGCCGTGCGCTCCTCGCTCGGCGAGCCCGCTCCGATGCCGTGGAACGGCTTGAGCGCGCTTACCAGATGCACGCGCGAGCCGGTGACGAGCGAGAGCTCGGCGGCGTACTTCAGCGCGGGATAGGCTTCCTTGGTGTCGTCCACTCCGACGACGAATGGGCGCTTCACGCTCCAGTCCCGGGCGACCGCGCTGAGTTTCGCGGCGGGCGCGGTAGCCGCGAGCGCGTTGGGGGTCTGTATCTGCATGGCTACTCCGAGTTTGGGTTTGCCGGGCGTGCATCGAAGGTCACCGAAAAGCGGGGAAAACTCTGTCAGGAGGGAGAGGATTTCTTGTAGGGCAAATACGCGCACGCTCGCCGGCGGCCGCTCCGGCGTAGGTAAAACCCCGACCGTTTTGGCTCCGACCGCCCGACACACGACGACACCGCGCGGCCTAGCTTTCCCCTTCATGTCCCTTTCTCACACCGTCCCGCTACCGCCTCCGATCCCGGAGCAGGCGCCAGCCCGCGTGTGGGGTCCGGCGGGTGCTTTCGGCGGACACTTTCTACCCGTCGCGGCCGTGCTTTTTCTGGTCGGGGGAATCGCGGCGTGGATGTGGGTGCCCGCGCGCACGCTCGCGGTCGACGTCTGGACCGTCGGCCTGGTCATCACCGGCGCGCCGGTCGTCTGGCGCACCTTCCGCAGCTCGCTGCGACGGGAGTTCTCCACCGACATCACCGCGACGCTCGCGATCGTCGCGGCAGCCGCGATCGACCAGCCGCTTCCGGGGCTGATCGTGGTGCTGATGCAGACGGGTGGCGAGGCGCTGGAGCGAATCGCGCGGGGGCGCGCTTCGGACGCGCTGCGAAAGCTGGAGGAAGACGCGCCGAGAATCGCACACCTGTTGCACAGCGGCGGCATGAGCGACGTGCCCGTGGGCGAGGCCCGCGTCGGCGACATCGTGGTGATCCGCCCGGGAGAGCTGGTGCCGCTCGACGTCGTCGTCGTCAGCGGCCGCTCGCACGTGGACGCCTCGCGGCTGACCGGGGAGCCGGTGCCGGTCAGCGCCGTGACCGGCACCACTCTCGCCAGCGGCAGCGTGAATCACGAAGGCGCGCTCACCGCGCGCGTGACCGCGCCGGTGGGGGAGAGCCAGTACGGCCGGATCGTGGAGCTGGTGCGGCACGCGCAGGCGACCAAGGCGCCGCTCCAGCGGCTCGCGGACCGGTACGCGATCTGGTTCACGCCCCTGACGCTGGCGGTCTGCCTGGCGGCCTACGTCGCGACCCGCGACCCCGTCATCGTCCTCGCCATACTCGTCGTGGCCACGCCCTGCCCGCTCATTCTCGCCACGCCGGTGGCGATCATCGGCGGAATCAACACCGCGGCGAAGCGCCAGATCGTGGTCCGCGACGGCGGCGCCCTCGAGCGGCTGGCACGCGTGAACGTCGCGGTGTTCGACAAGACCGGCACGCTGACGCCCGGAGTGCCCGAGGTCTCGGCGGTCGTGACGTCGTGCGGGTGGGACGAGGGCGACCTGCTGCGGCTCGCCGGCGCTCTCGAGGAGCGGTCGGGTCACCTGCTCGCCCGCTCGCTGGTGAAAGCGGCGCTCAATAAGGGCGTGCGACTTCCGTCCGCCTCGCACGTCACGGAGACCGCTGGACGGGGAGTGACCGGCACCGTGGACGGACGCGTCGTTACGGTCGGCTCGCGGTCCTACGTCCTCGAGCTCCACCCGGGGGCGATCGACGGCTTCGCTGATCTCGACGAGCAGAGCTCTGCCCTGCGCGCCTACGTCGCGGTGGACGGCCTCGGAGTCGGCCGGGTCGAGTACGACGACCGCGTGCGCCCCGGCGTGCGGCAGGTTCTCGCGAACCTTGCCGGCCAGGGAATCCGCCGCACCCTGCTCCTCTCCGGCGACGACGAGCGCCATACGCGTCGCATCGCCGATTCCGCCGGCATCGCCAACGCCGTCGGTGAGCTGAAACCCGAAGGCAAGGTCCGGGCGATCGAGCAGATGATCGGCGACGGCGACGAAGTGCTGATGGTCGGCGACGGAACCAACGACGCTCCGGCGCTCTCCACCGCGACCGTGGGGATAGCCATGGCCGCGCACGGCGGCGGCATCTCCGCCGAAGCGGCCGACGTCGTGATTCTCGTCGACGATCTGGGCCGCGTGAACGAAGCCGTGCAGATCAGCCAGCGCACGATCCGCATCGCCAAGCAGAGCATCTGGACCGGGCTCGGCCTGAGCGGCGTGGCCATGGGCTTCGCGGCCTTCGGCTACATACCGCCGATCATCGGGGCAGTGCTGCAGGAATTCATCGACGTGGCCGTGATAGTGAACGCGCTGCGCGCGAGCCGCTGATGCCCGCTCATTTCCGCGAGCTCTCCGCCAGGGAGTCCGTCGCGCTGCTGCGCAGGAACAACGTCGGCCGCATAGCGTTCTCCTACCGGAACCGCGTGGACGTCGTGCCGCTCCACTACGTGTACTCCGGCGGCTGGCTGTACGGGCGGACGTCGGTCGGGCCCAAGCTGCTGGCGCTCAGACACAGCCAGTGGGTGGCGTTCGAGGTGGACGAGATTGACGGCGTATTCGACTGGCGCAGCGTCGTGGTGCACGGCGGCCTGTACCTGCTCGACCCGGAGCGTCCGCCGCGCGACCCGGGCGCGAGACGCCGCGCGATCCGGCTGTTGCGGCGCATCGCGCCGGAGACGATGTCCACCGACGATCCGGTTGCCTTTCGCGACGTGTTCTTCCGTGTGTTCGTCGACGAAGTGACCGGAAGAGCCGCGGAGTCCACCTGAACCGCCACGCTTCCGGCAAACCCGTACAGCAATTCCGGTCTCTGCCGACGCCGGATCGCACCCTTGCGCCCTAGTCTCCACAGTTACGACCACAGCGCGGAGGAACAGTGAAAGCACGTGACCTGATGAGCACGCAGCTGTACGTCGCGACCCGGGATGACCCCGTATCCGTGGCCGCGGCGCTCATGCGTGACAAGGAAGTGGGACTCATCCCCGTAGTGGACGACCGCTCGTCGATGCAGCTGGTCGGCGTGATCACGGATCGCGATCTGGCCGTGCGGTGCGTCGCCCGCAGGCACGACGGCAGCTGCACGATCAGCGACCACATGTCGTGGTCCGACCTCGTGACCGCTCAACCGGACGAAGACCCGGCAGACGTAATGGAGCGGATGGAGCACGCGAAGATCCGCCGGGTCCCTGTCGTGGAGGGTAAACGCCTGGTGGGAATCATCGCGCAGGCGGACATCGCGACGAAGCTGGGCCGCAGTGACCCGGCCGGCGTAGAGCAGCTGGTGGAGCGAATATCGCGCGCGGCGGTGATCCCGGTGGCCGACGACGCGATTGCGACCGGCAACCACGCGATTCCCTGGCTGTAGCCGACGCGACTGACGCGACTGAGCCGTCGGGCGGCCGCGGGCCCCCCGATGGCTCTTCGCCCACTCTCATGGCCACCGCGATCCGCCCGACCGAGGTTTCGACCGTCGCGGAGGCATTTACGCCGTGGCATTCGCTGGCCGTGGCCGAAGTTGAGCGCGAGCTCCGCGTCACCGACAGGGGCCTGAACTGGGCGGACGCCAGAAACCGCCTGGCGAAGCACGGCCCGAACGACATCGGGGCGGAGCGGGAGATACCGTGGTGGTCGCTGCTGCTCCGCCAGTTCCGCGACCCGCTCATCTACATCCTGCTGGTGGCCGGGGTCGTGACGCTGGCGGTCGGTGAGCTGACCGACACCGCGGTGATCACCGCGGTGGTGATCATCAACGCGATGATCGGGTTCACGCAGGAGTTCCGCGCGCGCACGGCCATGCGCGCGCTGGCACGGATGAGCACGTCGAAGGCCGAAGTCGTGCGTGATGGAGAGCGCCGGACCATCGACAGCTGGGAGCTGGTGCCGGGTGACGTGGTGCTGCTGTCCTCGGGCGCGCGGATTCCCGCCGACCTCCGCCTCGCCTGGGTGCACGACCTCGAGCTCGACGAATCCACGCTCACGGGCGAGTCCGCTTCGGTCGGCAAGACGACGGCGCCGATCGCCGACGAAGCGATCATCGTCGCCGACCAGGCCAACATGGCCTTCGCCGGCACGACCGTGACGCGCGGGCGCGGCCGCGGAATCGTGGTGCAAACGGGAGTCGCCACCCAGCTCGGCCAGATCGCGCAGTCCATGCGGGAGACCGGCAAGACCGTCACTCCGCTACAGCGGAAGATCCAGCGGTTCGGGAAGCAGGTGGGGGTGCTCACGCTCGTCCTGGCGCTCGTAGTGGCCGTCCTCGGCGTCATCCGCGGGCTGTCCGTGTCCGAGATCTTCGTCGTGGCCGTGGCGATGGTGATCGGCTCGGTGCCGGAGGGACTTCCCGTCGTGCTCACGGTCACGCTCGCGATCGGAGTCCGGAGGATGGCGAGCAGGCGCGCGATCATCCGGTCCCTTCCGGCAGTGGAGACGCTCGGCAGCACCACCGTCATCGGCGCCGACAAGACCGGCACGCTCACAAAGAACGAGATGACGGTGCGCGCCGTCTGGACGGCGAGCGGCGAGTACGAGGTGGAGGG